>NZ_DAIQRQ010000002.1:0-212105 GCF_036786105.1 Ohtaekwangia sp. | reverse complement strand
GTGATTTCGCGCCAGTCTTGTCGCGTCATGTTTTCGAGGTCGGGATGTGGCTGGAAAGCAGGTTCGTTATGGGGTTTGGAGAAGCTGTTCCACGGGCAAACATCCTGGCATATATCGCAGCCAAAGATCCAGTTCTCAAATTTACCTTTTACATCAGTGGGTATTTCTTCTTTCAACTCTATTGTAAAGTACGATATACATTTGCTGCCGTCTACAACGTAAGGTTGTGGTATAGCATCCGTTGGGCAAGCATCCATACAGGCAGTGCAGGTTCCGCAGTAATCTTTGGCAGGGCCATCGTATTCCAGTTCCAGGTCAATGATAAGTTCTGCCAAAAAGAAAAAGCTACCCATTTGTTTATTCAACAACAAACTGTTCTTGCCGATCCATCCTATACCACTGCGTTTGGCCCACACGCGTTCCATAACGGGGGCGGAATCCACAAACGCGCGACCTTGTATAGCGCCTATATCTTTTTCGAGTCGCTGCATAAAGACTTTCAATTTGTCTTTGATCACAAAGTGATAATCTTCACCATACGCATACTTGGCAATCTTCAGCTCGCCTTCTTTCGCGAGATCTTTCGGTGGATAGTAGTTGTATATAAGACTCACTACCGATTTGGCCCCGGGCACCAATAGTGTTGGATCAAGGCGTTTGTCGAAATGATTTTCGAGGTAACTCATCTTTCCCTGATAGCCACGCTTTAGCCACGCTTCCAGTCGCGGTGCTTCATCAGCCAGAAATTCAGCTTTTGATATACCACAAAAACTGAATCCAAGTTCTGTAGCTACCTGCCTGATGAAACGACTATGTTGCGCCTGTTGCTGCATGATGCAAAGGTAACGCTATACGGTGATTACAAATTCCTCATCACTGAATCAGCAACATTTGTTGAAGCTCTCGCTTCACTTGTTCCGGTGACTGAAAGTGAATAGTGTTAAGGCCGACCGCTTTGGCGCCTTCAATGTTTTTGATGTTATCGTCTATGAAAAGCGCCTCGGTTGGATTGATTTTATAGCGCTCGAATAGTATCTGATAAAAATCCGGAAACGGCTTCCGTGTTCTTTCAACACCCGATACTACAATGCCTTCGAACCAATGCAGAAATTCAAAATTATCAAGTGCCCACGGAAATGTTTGTGCCGACCAGTTGGTGAGTGCGTATAGACGGTGCGAAGAATTTTCTTTGAAGTGTCGCAGTATTTCTACTGTATCATGAAGTGGTCCGGGTATTGTTTCCTGCCAGCGATCGTACCACGCACGGATGGGCAATTCCCACTCCGGATATTTTTGAATCAACTCCTGTGTAGCATCTTCGAACGAGCGCCCTGCATCCTGCTGGTCGTTCCAATCGTTGGTACATATATTCTCCAGAAACCAGGACACTTCTTCTTCGGTCTTGAATATCTTCCGGTATAAATAGCGTGGATTCCAATCGATGAGCACGCCACCCAAATCAAAAATAATGGTGTTAATGGTTGTATTCATAAAGTGATACAGGGTAATATACAAGACACTACGCTCAATGAAGTATTACCCTAAAGTTTGTGATGGTACATTTTGAAAATTTACACCGCGAGTCGCTTCAACACATGATCGGCTACTGCTTCAGGATGTATGCGGGTGAGGCAAGCGAAATCGCCGCGGAAACATTTTTCTTTTCCATATACTGAACAAGGTCTGCACGGTAATTCTTCACGACTCACCTGAATTATACTTCCGTTCGAATAATTATAGGGGCCGAAACCAACATCGGGATGGGTGCCTCCCCAAACGGAAAGCAGCGGTACACCCGATAGTGCAGCGAGGTGCATGTTGGAAGAATCTACACAGATCATCAGATCAAGGTGTTTCATCAATGCAATTTCCTGGCGGAGTTTTAATTTACCGGCTATTACTTCGCAGTGTTCCGGAAATTTCTGCTTCAGGGTTTCAAAGTATTTTATCTCTTTCTCTCCTCCTCCAAACAAAAAGAATTTTACAGGTGTCTTTTTTAAAATGGATTCTATGAGCACCGGATAATTTTCCAATGGCCATATTTTGGATTTGTGCATGGCAAAAGGAGCAATGCCGATCCACCGGGTAAGCTCCATTGATTTTTTATAGGAGAACCATCCGGAAGCACTCTCGATCGATTCACTCAGCGACAAATACGGCGCATCTACCATCTTGAACGGATAACCTGCTTTTTCAAAGGCAAGCCTGTACCGCTCTACGGTGTGAATGAGTGGTGTTGTTACTTTATCGTCTTTACGGCTGAATGCTTTTTTCTCTGCTCTGCCCTTTTCAAACACAACGACTTTCGCTCCGAAGAGTTTAAAGAGCGATCGCAGAATCATGGTACGCACATGATCGTGCATATCCAGTACTAAATCGTATGGGCCTTTGCGCATGAGCTTGCGAAAGAGATCGCGCATGCCCAATACACCGGTATAGGTATAATCTACATCCGCAGGAAAAACAGTAACACGTTCTATATCGAAGAACATCGGACCAAATTTAGGTCTTGTTACTACAGTAACTTCAACATCCGGATAGGCAGCCGTGAATGACTTCACAACCGGCACCAGCAGTGCCACGTCTCCCATAGCTGAAAACCGAAGTATAAGTATCTTCTTCAAGCCTTTACTTTTTCTGCGTATATAACATGGGGTTCAAAGATGCGTCATTATACATCTTCATCTGACGGTATACTTTGAACCTGCGATTACCCTGACCAATATCTTCGATGAGCTCATCAAATGCGAGTTGCATGTCGGTTTTCTGTTCCATTAAAATGGAAAGTTTTGACTGACACTTGGCTATGTGCTCGGCACTGGCATCGGTGCGCTCGGTCTGTTCTTTCATGTGATAGATCTTGAGCATTAGAATGCTCATGCGATCAAGCAACCACGCTGGTGTTTCAGAATTGATGCGCGCTCCGGGTTTGGGCACTGCATTTTTAAATTGTTCCAGAAAATAGTCATCGATCTGTTCAACCATATCGGTGCGATCCTGGTTCGATTTGTCAATTCTTCTTTTTATCTGAATACCTTCCACAGGATTTATCTCTGGCAAACGGATAATATCTTCCAGGTGCCATTGCACGGTATCGATCCAGTTTTTGGTGTACAACAGATACTCAAAACTTCCGGGTGAAAATGGATTTTTCACAGGAGTATCTACATGATCGTGAACGTGATAATCGTCAATACTCTGTTGAAAAATTTTATAACACTGATTTGCTGACAGCATACGAAGCAATTAGGTTGCAATTTAAACCTTAACTTCAGCCGATCAAACAGCCTTGCTGCAATGCCGGCATAATCTGACGACATGTCATCGCATCATTTTGTAAAAGAAGGTCAGGAACCTGCTTTGTTTATAACGCACGCGTTGTCACTTGAACTTGTGCAACCGCTATTGGAGTGGGCACCACTGGTGGTTGTGCTCGACTCTGCCGTAGATGAAGTATTACAGTGGGGAATTAAGATTGACGTGGTGATGGGCGCAACAGACCGTATACCTGCATTGAAGGAGAAACTGGCTGACCAACATCCGGTAACTATTGAAGCATATTTGAAAGATGAAAATCCTATCGAAAAAGGTATTTTATTTTTAGCAGATTCCGGTAACACAGCCGTAACGATTGTTATTCAAAATCCCGAAAGCAGGTTTCAACTTGCAAAAGATCATCGCGAGTTGCAGATCATATTTCTGGATAACACACTGAAGTGGTCGATGCATGTTGAGCGTTTTGAAAAATGGGTGGCTGCCCATACACCGGTTCTTATACAGGTTGATAAATCTGATCAAACACTATCTTATATAGGACTAACACCCGATGGCAACCGATTTATTGCTAGTCATGATGGTCTTGTGCGGGTTACTTCCAACAGTATTTTCTGGATTGGCGAACTGCCGTGAGAAATATTTTTAGCAGGATAGGGGTAAATCTTTTTGAGATTGTCATAACCTCAAAGCCGTAAAACCGTAAATTTCGCTGTTAAACGAATACCAAAAGCAGTGGAATTCACGGAACAACGGACACTCACATCGCTTAAGACAGGCGATATAACTGCTTTTGAAATGTTATTCCGAACTCACTATCAGCCGCTTTGCAATTACGCATACACCTTCGTTCAGGATCGTGACGAAGCCGAAGAGATCGTGCAGTCTACCTTTCTGTCGGTTTGGGAAAAACGTGAGAACCTGGAGATACGCACAGCAGTAAAACCGTATCTCTATGCTATGGTACGCAACGCTTGCCTGAATATGCTTAAACACGAAAAAATCAAACAGCAACATGCTACCATCGAGCTTGCCGTTGCCGAAAAAAGTGTTGAGTCGGTGACTCGCTCCGTAATGGCCTCGGAGCTTGAAACAAAAATTTACGAAGCGATGGAAAAGCTTCCGCAGCAATGTCGCCTCATCTTTAAACTCAGCCGCTTTGAAGAACTCAAATATTCGGAGATAGCCGACCAACTGAACCTGTCTGTAAAAACAGTAGAGAACCAGATGGGTAAAGCACTAAAGATTATGCGCGAGCAATTGAAGGACTATCTCCCATTACTCATTGTTTTAATGAATGGATTTCTTAACTAAGAGCATTGCAATATAACGCGAACGATATTGATGATTTGATTGGTAAATACCTGGCTGGTGAAGCCTCTGCGGAAGAGACTGCCTTTATAGAAACATGGCAGGCGCAGAGCGAAACGAACCGGAAGTATGTCGATCAGTTCAGAACTATATTTGTCAGGGCATCGGCGGTAAAAGAATGGCAACAGTTCGATACCGATGCAGCCTGGAACAAAATGAGATCGAAACTGCATCAGCCAGCCGGTCGTGTTGTGCCGATGCGTAAAGCCGATTCAGGTTTCCCGTTCCTCAAGATCGCTGCCAGCATTGTTATCATTCTGGGTGTTGGCTGGTTTGCATATCGCTTTGTATATCCGGGCATAAGCAAACCGGTGGAAGTAGTTGCCGGTAAACAAACATTGAGCGATACACTTCCTGATGGCAGCAATGTATACCTCAACAGGAAAACAAAACTTACTTACGCTTACGACAAGAAGAAGAAGAGCCATGTAGTAAAGCTGCAGGGAGAGGCTTACTTCAACATCAATCACGAAGACGATAAAAAATTTCTGGTAGATGCAGAAGGTGTTTTCATTCGCGATATCGGTACATCGTTCAACGTAACCGCCTATCCCGAGTCGAACACCGTAGAGGTTGTAGTTGTGGATGGAGAAGTACAATTCTTTACTGACAACAACGCGGGTATACAACTTAAAGCTGGCGGCAAAGGAGTGTATAACAAAACCACCAAAACATTTTCCATCGAACAACCTGAAAGTAATGTGCTTTCTTATAAAACTAAATTCTTCAGTTTCAGCAATACCGATCTCAGCACAGTAGCAGAAGCACTGAACAGCGTTTACGATAAAAAAATCGTGATCAGCAAGTCACTGCAAAACTGCCACCTTACAGTTTCATTCAACGATGAAGACATCCGTGAGATAGCACAGGTCATGGCAGAAACACTGAATCTTACCATCCGTGAAACTGCAAACGAAATTGTGTTGGAGGGCCAGGGTTGTGAAAACCAGTAGCAGATATCTGATTGTTGTCTTTCTGGTTCTCGCGCACTTTGCACAAGCCAAGGAAGATCCGAGAAAACCATTGCTGGAGCAGGTCATTACGATACGCCTCGAACATGAAACATTGGCTTCTGCACTCAGGAAGATCGGTGATCTTGCAGGGTTCACATTCTCCTATAGTCCGGATATACTCGATGCCAGTCGTATTGTTTCATACGAAGGCACCAATAAAACCGTGCGCGAAGTGTTGGATCAACTCTTCAAAGGAACAATACAGTATAAAGAGCGCAAGAAGCACATCATCCTGGTAAGGGCAGACACCAGTTTGAAAGACACGAAGCAGGTGAGCGGGTATATTATTGACGAAGCTACAGGCGAGCGTTTAAAGAACGTAAGTATATATGATCCCGTTTCGCTGTCTTCTACTGTAACCGATGCATATGGTTACTTCCAGATCGAAATTCCCAAACCATCGAATGAGCAGGTAAGCCTCTCGGTAAAAAAACTAAACTATATCGATACGCTGGTAACCGTATCGGGCGAGGGCAAAGGGCTGTTAAACGTACCGATCAAGATCGATAAAGAAAAGCTCAACGTCCTCGCCGACAGTGTGGGAAGGAAACTAAAACGATTCTGGCTCTCCACAAAAAACGCAACCATACAGGCTATAAACATGATCAACATTGACGATACACTGCATCGTCATTTTCAGTTTTCAGTAGTACCCTTCATTGGTACCAATCACAAGCTCAGTGGTAATATTATCAACGATTACTCGCTCAACATGCTGGGAGGTTATTCGCTTGGTGTCGAAAAGCTGGAGATAGGAGGTATATTTAACGCTGTGCGAGGTGATGTACATGGCCTTCAGATTGCCGGACTAGCCAACGGTGTTGCCGGTAAAACAAAGGGTGTACAAATAGCCGGGTTTGTGAATGCAAACATGGAAGAAGTGAATGGATGGCAAGTGGGTGGTTTGGCAAACTTCAACATGGACACTACACGGTCGGTGGCCTTGGCTGGATTACTCAATGTTGGTCTTCGCTACTCACGAGGAGTACGTGTGGCAGGACTTGGAAACACTACGATAGGGAAACAAGAAGGTCCGAGCTTAGCCGGACTTTTTAATTTTTCTACAGGCAACGCTGAAACGCAGATTGCAGGACTACTAAATTTTTCTGCAAACGACATGAAGGGAGCACAAGCAGGAGGATTTGTAAATTTCGCTGCTAAAAATGTTACCGGCGCACAAGTGTCGGGTATATTTAACGCAGCGCCTGGCCGCATGCGTGGCGTGCAAATTGGATTTGTGAACTACGCCACGACTATACGAGGATTTCAGCTCGGCTTCCTGAATATAGCTGATAGTATGAAAGGTATACCCGTTGGTTTTCTAAGCTTTGTGAGTCGCGGAGGTTATCACAAAATTGAAGTTGCTGCTGATGAAATCTTCTATACCAATATCTCCTTTCGCACGGGTGTGCGGCAATTTTATAATATCCTGAATGTTGGCGCGAAGCCCAATACTTTTGGTGATTCGGAAACATTCTGGACGTTCGGGTATGGTATCGGAACTGCACCCCGGCTTTCACGTAGGCTTTTCCTCAATTTTGATCTTACCTCCAATCAGGCTGTAAAAGGAAACTGGATTCATGCCATTAACATGATCAACAAGCTATATATAGGGGTTGATTATCAGTTTGCCAGAAAGATGTCGATTACAACAGGCGTTACGGTGAACGCCTATATTACAGATAGTACTTACGATGGTTATCCTGATCTCTTTACATCCTATAAACCACATTTCTTTGCTGATCACACCAATAGCAATGACATCAACACAAAAATGTGGTTTGGCGGAAAAATAGGACTACGATTCCTGTAGCATCGAATCCGGTAAATATATACGACTAAATGATTGCCGGAGTCGGTGCAGTGGCCAATACTGTTTTCGGATTTTTACCAAGCTCTTTCAAAAGTTTGGCGTGGCCGATCAAAGCACCGATAAATGTAGGTTGCGATTTATAGGGCAGATCAAACTCTTCTGCGGTTTGCTTTACGATGCCCGAGATATTCCTGTAATGCACGTGGCATACATTGGGGAATAAGTGATGCTCTACCTGGTAATTCAATCCACCTACATACCACGAAAGTATTTTGTTGCTCTGTGCAAAATTGGTAGTGGTGTGCAATTGGTGTATAGCCCAACTGTTTTCGATTTTGCCCTCCTCATTGGGCAGCGGATACTCGGTACCGTCAATAACGTGCGCAGGCTGGAAGATTACCGCCAGTATAAATCCGGCGATATAGTGCATCAGGAAGAAACCGGCGAACCATTGCCAACCTGTGATTGGCAGGATAGCAAGCGGAAGAACCATGATGTAAGCGAGGTAAAGTACTTTGGTAGCAATCAGGATCGCCCACTCCGTGCGAATATCTGCTTTCTGATTTTTTACAAGACCATCTTTCTGGTAGCGAATTATTCTGACGAAGTCTTTTACAAATACCCATACGAACGTCATCAGTCCATAGAAGAACCAGGCATATACATGCTGAAACTTGTGGATAAATTTCCAATCGCTATAAGGCGTCATTCTTAAAATACCCCGCGGGCTTATATCCTCATCCACGTCATGAATGTTGGTATACGTATGGTGCAATACGTTGTGCTGCACTTTCCAGTTAAAAGCATTTCCACCCACTATATTCAGCGAATAGCCCAGCAACTGATTTACCCACTTCTTGTTAGAGTACGCTCCATGATTGGCATCGTGCATTACCGCCAAACCTATACCGGCCACACCACATCCCATAAGTGCACACATGAGCAGCATTAACCAAGGGTTCGTTACAACACCGGTAATCATCAGTATGAATGGAACAAAGTATAACACGTGCATGAACACTGTTTTTACTTTCATTTCGGTGTTGGCATACCGCGAAATGTTGTTGTTCTTAAAATATTCGTTTACCCGTTGATTTAATGTCGTAAAGAAATCGCTTCGGGTGGAAGAAAATTTGATGGAGGCAGGCTTCATTCACTGATTCGTTAGGTGCAAAATCTCCAGCTAAAAATCACCGGAGATTAAAAATAGGTATAATACTATTGGTAACGAGTGTTAGCAACTCGGTATTTTTCAATGATGAAATTATAGTCATGTACCTTGTTATCACGAAAAACCGAAAAGCCATTCCTTGGTGCATTACCTGCGTAACAAAAAGCCATAACTATACCGTTGTATCGGTATACTGGGGTGTACCTATTTACGAATGATTAAGCGATTAATTCAACTCTGCAATTACCGTTCGGCCACCTTTGGTAACATCGCCAATCTTGCAGGTTACTTTGGCATCAAGTGGTAGAAATATATCTACACGCGAACCGAACTTGATAAAGCCGAACTCTTGGCCTTGCTCCAATGCCTGACCTTCTTTTACATAACATTTAATTCTGCGGGCAAGCGCTCCGGCTATCTGACGAAACAATATCTCCACACCTGTTTTGGTTTTTACCACTACCGTAGTTCTTTCATTTTCAGTGCTTGACTTGGGGTGCCATGCTACCAGGTATTTTCCAGGGTGATAACGGAAGAAGCTAATAGTACCTCCCACCGGCATTCGATTTACGTGTACATTTACCGGTGACATGAAAATTGATATCTGCTTTCTTTTACCTTTCAGATATTCGGTCTCTTCAGTATCTTCAATGACTACTACCTTTCCATCGGCAGGAGCTAACACGTGCATTTCATTTTTAGAGATGGAGAAGATAGGGTTTCTGAAAAACTGCAGGATGAGCAGGTAAAATATCACACTGGCCAATATCACACTGTTCTGCACGAGGCTGCTTTGCGGAAAGAAATACAGCACGGCCCAGTTCAAGGCAAACAAGAGGATGAGCAGAACAAACAATAATATGCGGCCTTCGCGGTGAATGGTCATGTCTAAAGGTTTTGTATGGTCGTTTAAAATAAATGCAGCAAGTCCGTTGTGAACTTGCTGCACAAATTTAGTGTGAAATTCCGGAAGAAATCACGAAAGTTCAGATTTAGAATAGCCGTTCATCAAACACAAACCGGCATTCTGAACATTGCAATCAGTATCCTCCGCGGAACTTGTAGGTCTTCGATACTTTATCAATCGCCACCATGTAGGCAGCAATCCTCATCGGCACTTTATATTCCTGCGATGTTTTGTACACGTTGTTGAAGGCATCTTTCATGATCCGGTCGCTTCTGCGGTTCACACGATCAGCGGTCCACTTATAGCCCAGTCGGTTCTGCACCCACTCGAAGTATGACACTGTAACACCGCCAGCATTCGCCAGAATGTCTGGCACTACCATAATGCCTTTATCATTGATGATATTGTCTGCCCGTGATGAAGTAGGTCCATTGGCACCTTCTACAATCAGCTTTGCTTTAATGCTGGAAGCATTCGAGCTGGTAATTACATCCTCTGTTGCAGCGGGCACGAGCAAATCTACCGGCAGCGTAAGCAATTCTTCGTTGCTGATCTTTTGTGCTCCGCCAAAACCATCAAGCGATCCTTTGTTGGAATCTCTGTACTTCACAGCCTGCTCAATGTCCATGCCTTTCTCGTTATAGTAAGCTCCCGACAAATCGCTTACCGCTTGCACCAGCAAACCACGTTCGTGCAGCAGGCGAGCGGCCCATGAACCTACGTTACCAAAACCCTGCACAGCACAGGTTGCTTTATAAGGATTGATCTTCAGTTTTTCCATCGCTGCCATGGCAGACACCATTACACCACGGCCAGTTGCTTCGGTTCTTCCGAGTGAACCCCCCATCACCAGTGGCTTACCGGTAACAACGGCATGTGTAGTCATGCCCTGAATGCGTGAATACTGGTCCATCAACCAAGCCATTTCGCGAGGACCTGTACCCATATCCGGGGCCGGTATATCCTGGTCGGGTCCAAACACATCCGCCATTGCCTGGGTATAAGCGCGCATCAGTCGCTCAATTTCACCAGCCGACATTTCACGCGGGTTGCAGGTAACGCCACCTTTTGCACCACCATACGGAATATCCACCACAGCACATTTCCAGGTCATCCATGCAGCCAATGCTTTTACTTCGTCCAGGTTTACATGTGGATCGAAGCGAATTCCACCTTTTGATGGTCCCAAAATAGTAGAGTGAATAACACGATAGCCTTCAAATACTTTGATGCTGCCATCATCCATTGTTACCGGGAGCGATACGATCACCTGACGTGCAGGGTTTTTCAATACGTTATAGATTTCCTCCTCCAGTCCAAGAATTTCTGAAGCGACTTTAAAACGCGACATCATAGCCTCGAAGGGATTCTCTTTGTCCTTAAGCGGGGCCGGTTCAATATATGCCATAAAATAAAATTTAGAAGTCTGTTTGGGTTATCGTGTTCTGCTCGAAAAAAGGTTCAAAAAACTAATTCGAAAACGGTTGCAAGATAGATAAATCCATCACTTGCTTTCTGATTTCAGAACAAAAGGTGGTGTTATAATTACTCTGAAACGGTGTATTTCGAAAAGATCTGTTCGTCAGAAATTTCATTCCGTATAATGCATTTTTCCAAAAGTTTATTTCCTTGAAATATGGTTATTGAAAGATAACCAAATTGATATTGTGATGCCAATACATTATAAAAGTCACAGGTATATTTTTCCACCGGAGTATAACTCTATAATGTGAAATTTTTTATTCACAGCCTCATTTTGTACCCTGTACGAATCGAATCGGACGACATTTAACAATAACACCATTCATTTGAACACATCTCCTTCTGAATCGCAAAAAAAGCCAGGGTATAACAGACGGGTTATTTCTTTTTATAGCGGATGCCTAGAATAATTATGGCGATGTTCAGAACTATAGAAGTAACGTTGGTAACAATGATAGGCATATCATCACGCAGTATACCATACCAGATCCAGAGCGATAGCCCTGCCAGAAGCACAATCAGATAGAACAGCGAAATATCACGGGCCTGTTTGTCGCGGATAATCTTGATGAGCTGAGGCAGTAATGATAAAGCCGTGCATGCACCGGCTCCTATACCGATTACTTCCGTTAGCATATAGATCAGTGCTTGCCGGCAAGTGTTATTTCACTGGGTAATGCTTTTACGTATTCATCGCCTATACGGATGGTATAGATCAATCCTCTTGATTTGATCTCGCGCGGACGTCCGTATACAATACCTTGTTGATTTCTGTAGATCACCGGATCTCCGTTTCTTATTTTTTCCATAATGATACTGGTTATGACTGCTGCTTTCAAAAATCCATGCCAGGATGTAGCGCCTGAAGAAGGAACAGTTTTTTATGTTTTGTTATACTATTCACATTAAAATGAAAAACCATGAAAGACCAACAGAAAACAACATTTCGTCCGCACGATCCTCATTCAAATGATGCGATGGTACGTGAACTGCTCGAATGTGTTATGGCATGTGAAACTTGTGCCACAGCCTGCCTGCAAGAACGCGATGTAAACATTATGACGCGATGCATTGAGCTGAATCGCGAATGCGCTGAAATATGTGTGCAGACTGCCCGCTTGCTTCAACGTGATTCCGAACTTTTGCCGAGCCTTTTACGCGTATGCGAAGAAGCCTGTCGCACATGCGCAGAAGAATGCCGTAAACATGACTTTGAACATTGCCAAAAATGCGCTGATGCATGTGAACACTGTGCCGAAGCTTGCCATGAGCATGACGGAAGCATTGAACTTAAGTAATCAATATGATTGAGAGTTCGAAGCAATACTATACTTCGAACTCTCAATCATGCTGATATATATACTATAGATAAATCGATTATTTTTTAGGAAGCCTGAAGCGCAATCGTACTTTTACCCGGTCTTTCACAGCTTCGTCATCTTTTTTGGTAGGTATCCACTTTGGCCCACGCTTGATCAGACGAATTACTTCTTCATCGCAGCCATAGCCCAATCCTTTTAACACTTTAAAATCGGTGAGTTGACCGGTGGGCTCTACCGTAAATTGTATTGTTACTTTTCCTTCTATTTTGTTTTGAAGTGCTTCTTCGGGATACTGCATGCTTGTTTCAAGATATTGTTTGTATGCAGCACGGCCGCCCTTTGGTGCTGCTAACTCAACATTTGTTACATCGTCTTCAACATTATGCTCGGCACCGTATCCTACTACTACTACTTCGCTTAACTGCGATACGTCCTGTTCCAACTGTACATCCAGTTTATCGGAAGTAGCTTCTGCTTCCTTACTCTGCATACCAATAAAGGAAAACACAAGCTCTCGGCTGTCATCTGGAGTAGTTACCTGGTAGTTGCCTTCTGCATCGGTTACCGTACCTACATTAGAGTCTTTAATCATCACGTTTACACCGGGCAATCCCAAACCATCTTCCGATGTTACTTTTCCGCGTATAACACGCGCGTTGGTGGGTGCACTGCTATATCTGCGAAGGCGGACATCAGCAGCAGCCGCTTTCTTTTCTGCTGGCCGGTAAGCGTTCTGATCAGCCTTCCGTTTAGCTTCTTCAGCCGCTTCTTTCTCTACTGCTATATCTTTAGCCATCATAGGAACCTGCACAGGCACAGATGCTACAGACTCCTGAGATTCCAACGCTTCCTGCACTTTTTGTTGATCAGTCTCTGATACCTGGCCGCTCACCTTATCAGCTGAGGAAATTGCCGGTTCTCCCGCTACAGCACGCTCGGTTGCTACAGCTTCTGCATTTTCGGTTTTGCTTCGCGATTTTTGTGCAGCCACCTGATCGGGTTCGGCAAGTTTTTCTTCTTCGGGTTTCGCTAGTGCTGGTTGAAACCGATCGTTATCTGTTTCTTCTGCAGCGCCTGAATTTGAACCCGCAGATGAATCTACCGGAGGCGGTACGTCATCTGTCTTGGGGGCAGGTTCTTCTTTCGCCGTATTGATCGCCAGTTGTACAGTATCTTTTTCCTGCAGTAAATTGAAAATGATAAACCCCGAAACCGCCAGCAACACCAAACCAGCGGCAACGCGTGCCGGCCATACCCACATCGGTACAACTTTAACATGTTCTTTCGCTATCCGATCTTTCAGCGATGCCTGCAACAGTTTTATATCATTACTCAAATCATCAGGCGACAACTGAGCAGCACCTTCCAGTGCATCTGCCAGGAATGGATCGCTCAACGCTCTTCGTTCGAGCGCGTGCATCTCGGCCGGCGATAGTTCACCTCTCAGGTATTTTTCAATATCGTGCTGCAGATCAGCCATGTTGCTCCATACAAATCTTCAGATTTCGTTTGCCGTTCTGGATATAACTTTTCACTTTGTTATCATCAAAGCCAGTGAGCTGCACAATTTCCTTGTAGCACTTCTGCTGCAGATAAAACAATTGAACACACTGTTTCTGTTCAACCACCAGCGTATCGATACATCTCTCCAATTTAGTGATATTTGCCTCTGTTTCGGGTTCTTCTTCCAGATGTAAAAAGCCATCATTTTCCATAAGCGATGGTGAGATTTCTTCAAAAATCTTTCCCTTCTTCGATCGTAGCTGCATCAGGCAATGATTTCGCGCCGTTGCATAAAGCCAGCTTTTAAAATGCGTTACCTCATGTTCCCGTAACGTAATTACCAGCTTTTCAAACAGCTGCATCACCGCATCGCGGCTTTCCTCACGGTCTTTCAGATACTTCATGCATACACCCAACACCAACGTCATGTACCGGTCATACAGCTCGCCCAGCACCGGCAGCTCACCGCTACGCTTATACTGTGCCAGAAGCTCTGCATCGGTTAATGATCTATGGATTTTCAACGAAGACATGTTCGTTTGAAAAATAGAAAAAAAATTCCAACTGCTTTATGGAATCTTTTGCGCATCCGCATCTCACTGACAAATCAAATTTATACTGTCATGAAAAAGTCTATTGGGATTCTGGCGATGCTGGTGATCTTCTGCACCGGTTTTATAGCGCCTGCGCCGCGCACGATTACGGGTAAAGTTACCTATGCAAAAGATGGCAGCCCGCTTCCGGGTGTAACGGTAATTCTGAAAGGCACCACTACGGCAACCGTAACAGACCATCTTGGTATGTATAGTATTGTTGTACCAGAATCGGGAGGCAAACTGGTGTTTTCCTATATCGGATTCCAATCGAAAGAGGTCAAGATCGGCACCTCTAATACACTCAACGTTTCACTGCAAGACGATGCAAAGGAACTGCAGGAAGTTGTTATTGTAAAGGATGACAAAAGATTGTATCGCAAGCAAGCGCCTGTTCGTGTAGCGGCCGAACAGGCAAAAACTTATGATATGTCCATATCGATGGGAAATGTGCAACCGGAGCCCGCAGAGCAATGGAATACAGAAGAATACGATGCTATCAATGAAAATATTTTTCATGATGCGTTGCGAAATCCTCTTTCTACTTTCTCTATTGATGTAGATGCAGCATCCTATAGCAATGTGCGCCGTTTTATTAACAATGGCAGTCGCCCTCCGAAAGATGCAGTACGCATTGAAGAGATGGTAAACTATTTTGATTACGATTACAATCAACCAAAAGGTGAAGATCCTTTTGCTGTAATCACCGAAATATCTTCCGCTCCGTGGAACAGCAAACACAAGCTTGTACATATAGGTCTGCAAGGCAAAAAGATTGCTACTGAAAATTTACCGGCTTCCAACCTCGTGTTTCTTATAGATGTATCAGGCTCTATGAGTGATCCTAACAAATTGCCGTTACTCAAATCATCTTTAAAAATGCTGGTAGAAGAATTGCGTCCGCAAGATCACGTTGCCATTGTGGTATATGCCGGAGCCGCAGGTTTGGTATTGGAGCCTACATCCGGTGCCGATAAAAAGAAAATTATAGAATCGCTGGACAGACTCGAAGCCGGTGGATCAACTGCAGGTGGTGCCGGTATAAATCTGGCATATGCTACCGCGAAACAGTACTTTAAAAAAGGCGGTAACAACCGCGTGATCCTGGCAACTGATGGTGATTTTAACATCGGAGAATCCAGCAACGCTGCGATGGAAAGACTGATTGAGGCGAAAAGACAAGACGGTATATTTCTCACTGTGCTCGGCTATGGTATGGGCAACTATAAAGATTCAAAGATGGAAGTGCTCGCCGATAAAGGTAACGGTAACTATGCCTATATCGACAACATTACGGAAGCCCGCAAAGTATTGGTAAATGAATTTGGAGGTACGCTCTTTACCATTGCCAAAGATGTGAAGTTGCAGATCGAATTTAATCCGGCAAAAGTAAAAGCCTATAGATTGATCGGATATGAAAACAGAATGCTGAAGAGCGAAGATTTCAACAACGATAAAAAAGATGCAGGCGAGCTGGGCTCCGGCCATACCGTTACTGCGCTATATGAAATTATTCCGGTTGGTGTTGAGAGCGAGTTCTTCAAGATTGATGAACTGAAATATCAGACTACCAAAGTTGATCCGGCAGCACAGAAAACAGAAGAGTTGATGACGATCAAGCTGCGCTATAAAAAACCGGATGAAGATGTGAGCAAGCTCATTGTACATCCATTGAAGGACAACAACATTGCACTTGGCAAAACATCTGATAACTTCCGGTGGTCAGCTTCTGTTGCAGCGTTTGGCATGTTGCTGCGCGAATCAGAATACATTAAAAGCTTTACCTATGATGATGTAGTGCAGTTAGCGCAGGGGTCGCGGGGAGAAGATAAGGAAGGCTACCGCATTGAATTTATCAACATGGTGAAGTCTTTTGGATTGATAGCCAGCCGATAGCTGATTTTATTCCACAGATAATTAGCTTCCGGGAAATTTTTAATACTTCCCGGAAGCTGTTATTTTTATATTTTTGCGCTTGATGGAAGACCTCCCGAAACAACACTATACTGAAGCTGAGAAGCAAGCGATTTTTCATGGTGAGTTTATGCCCCACATCAACTCCATGTACAACTTTGCTTACAGGCTTACACTTGATTCAGACGATGCAAAAGATCTGTTGCAGGATACTTATTTAAAAGCGTATCGGTTCATTGAATCTTTTCAGAAAGGAACTAATGCTAAAGCGTGGCTGTTTCGAATTTTGAAAAACAGCTTTATTAATGACTACCGAAAGAAGAGCAAGGAGCCTTCGAAGGTAGACTATCAGGAAGTTGAAAGCTATTACAACTCGGAAGAGGTTGACAGGCAAATAACACCTGATTTGCGAGTGGAGGCGCTGAAGGATATGATCGGTGACGAAATATCCAACGCCCTCAATGCCCTGGATGTTGATTTCAGAACAGTTATAATTTTATGCGACCTGGAAGGATTTAAGTATGAAGAAATGGCGAAGATTCTCGATATCCCTATTGGAACCGTTCGTAGCCGTCTTCACCGGGCCCGTAACCTTCTGAAAGAGAAATTAAGTGAGTACGCGAAACAAATGGGTTATAAAACCGCATGAACCTTATGAGCACCCCTGATCCGAGTAAGATGAAGCTTGATTGTCCTGAGAAAAACGAATGCCTCAAAATGCTTCAGTTAATTCTTGATGGCGAAGCAACCGCCGATCAAAAAGATCATTTTCTGAAACATCACCTCGAAGAGTGCATGCCTTGTTATAAGAATTATCATTTGGAAGTAGCCATACGTCAGCTCCTCAAAACCAAATGCTGCCAGGATGCGCCTCAACAACTGGTAGACGACATCAAGGCAAAAGTAATTCAAAATCTGGCGAGCTAACGAATGGCGGGCAAAGCGCTTATTTTTTCTGCTCCCTCCGGTTCGGGGAAAACTACGATCGTTAAACATCTTCTCGCCACGAACCCTGATCTGGGTTTTTCCATTTCTGCTTCTACCCGCGACAAGCGTGGCCGTACTGAACAGCACGGTAAAGATTACTACTTTCTAACACCCGAAGAGTTTAAAAAGAAAATCGATGAAGATGCATTCATCGAATGGGAAGAAGTATATGCGGGTAATTTTTACGGCACATTAAAATCAGAGATCGAGCGCATCTGGAAAGAAGGTAAAGATGTGATCTTCGATGTAGATGTTAAAGGCGGACTTAATCTGAAAAAATATTTTGGCGATAAAGCATTGGCCATCTTTGTTAAAGTTCCTTCCATAGAAGTTCTCAAGGAAAGACTCAATGATCGTGGAACAGAATCGCCCGAAAGTCTCTCACGCAGATTATTCAAAGCTAATTTCGAAATGAGCTTCCAGGATAAATTTGATGTTGTACTGGTTAATGAAACGCTGGATAAATCGCTGGCCGAAGCGCAGCAGTTGTACAATAATTTCAAGAACAGTTAAGAGGTTCAATGTTTCCTGTGCATAGAAGTATCTTAAATAAAGATACTATATATTGTAACATAGGAACCACTTAAACGTCTTCTCGGCATCAATGAAAACAGGTCTCTTCTTCGGCTCATTCAATCCCATTCACATGGGACACCTCATCATTGCCAATTTAATGGCCGAAACTACCGATCTGAGGAAAGTCTGGTTTGTTGTATCTCCTCAAAATCCGTTAAAGCCCAGCAAGGGTCTGTTACATGAGTTTGACCGCTACGATATGGTGCGGGCCGCTATTTTTGATAACTATAAATTAGAGGTATCGGATATAGAATTTCATCTTCCCAAGCCCAGCTATACCATTCATACATTGGTACACCTGCGCGAACGCTTTCCTGATAAAGACTTTAAGGTAATTATGGGCGAAGACAATCTGGCCTCTTTTACCAAATGGAAAAACTACGAACGCATTCTGGAAGATTATGGACTTTATGTGTATCGCCGGCCCAACGTGCAACTTTCGGAACTCCATTCGCATCCTAACGTTACAATCGTAGAAGCTCCGTTGCTTGATATTTCTGCTACATTCATTCGTAACTGCATCAGAAATAAACAATCTGTGCGTTATCTTGTTCCGGATGTTGTGGAGGAGATGATTCGCACTAAAGGCTTTTACCAAGATTAAAACCCGATCGTATTTCATGTCAATATTCAAATGGCTGTTGCAGGCGTTAACACCGGCTTCAAGATTGGTATACCTGCTCTCGCTCCCATGTATTTTATTATCCATGCCGTCCTTCGGCAGTGGCATTCGTGGTACGATTACCGATGAGAACGGAAAGCCACTGGCATTTGCTTCAATATTTGTGAAACGTGCTGGCACCGGAACAACCGCGAATGAAATCGGCTACTACGAAGTTACACTGGACTCCGGCCGGTATGAAATCATCTATCAGTTTCTTGGCTATCAAACGGAGGTCCGAAACATTGAAGTGCTCCACGATTTTGTTCAGGTAAATGTAACACTGAAACCACAGGCTACCGTGCTGCCAACGGTAGTGGTGCAGGATGGCAACGAAGACCCTGCCTATACCATCATGCGAAAAGCTATTGCCAAAGCTAAATATCACACGCAGCAACTGGACAGCTATACTGCACGGGTATACATTAAAGGAGCCGGTAAGTTGAAAGATTATCCATGGCTTGCCAAACGCGCGCTGCAAAAAGAGGGGATCGAAAAGAACCGGGTATATATTTCAGAATCCGTAAGTGATGTAAAATATACCCGACCCAATAAGTTTGAAGAGAAAGTAATATCCATTCGCAGTGATGGAAAGGACAACAACACTTCGCCTAACCAGTATATATTCGGCAGCTTTTACGAGCCCGAAATACAAGGCACTATATCGCCATTATCGCCCAAAGCATTTTCATACTATAAATTTGAATATCTGGGAACCTTCCAGGACAGGAATTATGAAGTGAGCAAAATCAAAGTAACACCACGCCTCAAAGGCGATAATGTAGTAGACGGTGTTATTAACCTGGTGGAAGACTGGTGGAGTATACACAGCATCGACATCCACACGAGCAAGATGGGCATACAGGTTTATATCAAAGCAATCTATGCTCCTATAGAAGACAAAGCATGGTTGCCGGTTTCACATCAATTTAAAATTGAAGGCAAGGCGTTTGGATTTGAGGCTGAGTATAAATACCTCGCCACGGTGAGCGATTACAAGATCAAGCTCAACCCCAAGCTGTATGTAGACAATGAAAAGATGGAGGTGATTGATGAAAAAGTACAGAAAGAAGAAGCCAGAAAAATAGTAGCACAGAGTAAAGCTGCTGCTTCCAAAAAAGGGAAACAGCCACAACAGGATAACGCCAAGCTCTTGCAGGAACGTCTGGAATCCGGGAAGGAGATTACACGCAAGGAGTTAAAGACAATGATGAAAGAGTATGAAAAGCAGGAACTAAAGCAACAAAAAGAGCCTGAAGTTATTTCTGACAATACCTTCAAGATCGATAGTGGTGCTTATAAGAAAGACTCTACCTATTGGTCGTCGGTGCGACCGGTGCCTTTAACCACCGAGGAAATAAAAGGCTATCAGAAGTCAGACAGCATGGCTGCCGTTGCACGCAAGCAGGAAGAAGGCGACACGCTGAAGTCATCTAAACATAAAGGTTTTCAACCGTGGGATATTCTGATTGGAGACAGCTATAAAGTTTCCAGGCATTCCAATTTCAAAATACATTTTCCAATGCCGGGCTTTAATACCGTGGAAGGGTGGAACCTGGTATATAAAGTTTCGTTTGGAACGATTTTGCAAGACACCAACAAAACGCGGCTCACCATTACACCCGCGTTTCGCTATGCTTTCTCCCGAAAAGTTGCGTCAGGCAATACCAGATTGGTGCTGCGCAATAGTAAATACCGGCTTGAGTTGGAAGGCGGACGATATGTAAAGCAATACAATGCAGACGAACCTATTCTGCCTATCGTAAACAGTCTTACGACACTGCTATTGGAGAAGAACCTGATGAAGCTATACGAGCGCAGGTATATAGACCTGTTGTATCGCAGAAAATTAAGTCAATTTGTGTCTGTGAGTGGAACACTTTCATGGAGCAAACGGCACGAATTGCAAAATACATCCAACTATAAATGGGTAGACCGCAAGAGTATTGAAGGCTATACAGAGAATCGCCCGGTAAATGCAGAGCTTGCAGATACGGGCTTCCCCGACCACGAAGCGTTCATTGGGTCCGTACGGGTAACGGCGAGGCCGTGGCTTAAATACAATATCCGTAACGGACATAAACATGAAATACCCAACTCATCGCCAACCTTTACGCTTGATTACCGGAAAGGCTTCAATTCCATTTTACAAAGTGATGTAGATTTTGATCAGATCGAGCTGGGTATAAAACATGAATTTAACATTGGTGTTCGCGGGCATGTAGATGTAGCATTGCGTGCGGGTGGATTCCTGAATAACAACAAAATGTATTTCATGGATTATAAGCACTTCCTGGGCAACCTTACGCCGTTTGCCACAAGCGATCCCGTGGGAAGTTTCCGTTTGCTGGACTATTACAACTATAGCACGGACGACCGCTACTTTGCCGGTAATGTTCACTATCACTTCCGCAGATTCCTGGTTACCAGTTTTCCGCTGGCGCGTATGGCCGGTATAAGTGAGAACGTATTTGTGAACTACCTGGCCACACCTATGTCAAAGAATTATACTGAGGTAGGCTACTCGATCGATGGCATCCTGCGCTTTCTTCGGCTGGAAGCTATCGCAGCGTTCCAGGATGGCAAATATCTTAACTATGGATTTCGCATTGGCATCAGCACAGCGCTCTCCGTTAATTTCTCCGATAATTAATAATCGCTTGCGTGGCAATTCACCATTCACTTAGATAGTTTAAGTTTGTAGTGATACTGCCATGCAACTATCCATCGATGATTTTCTGAAGCTCCGCGCGCAACTGCCGGTTGTAGATGTTCGCTCCGAAGGCGAATACCAGGAAGGTCATGTTCAAGCTGCTGTTAATATTCCTATTCTCAACAATGCCGAGCGTGTGGAGGTTGGCACTGACTATAAACGCAAAGGGCAGGCGGAGGCAATAAAAACCGGATTTCGTCTGGTCGGTCCGCGGTTGTTGAATATCATTAATGAAACAGAGCGTGTAGGCAATGAGTTACTCGTGCACTGCTGGCGTGGCGGTATGCGGTCGTCTAACTTCTGCCAGTTTGTGGGCATGGCAAAAATCAAAACACACCAGCTTGCCGGCGGCTATAAGGCATATCGCACCCGAGCGTTGGAGTCTTTTATGCTGCCGTTGGAATTGGTAGTGGTAAGTGGTTGCACGGGTAGTGGCAAGAGCGAAATGCTTCGCGCACTCAAAGCGCATGGCGAACAGGTAATAGACCTGGAGCAACTGGCATCGCACAAAGGCTCTGTGTTTGGAGGATTAAGCATGCCTCCACAGCCTACTACAGAACAGTTTCAAAATGATCTCTTCGAAAATATACTCAAGCTCGATCGCTTACGGAGAGTATGGATTGAAGATGAATCCATCGCGGTTGGAAAAATATTTCTGCCGGAAGGATTGTGGCGACAGATGAACGAGAGCCCAATCGTTGAAATCGTAGTGGACAGAGCTGTGCGCATTCAAAGGCTTGTAGAGGAGTATGGACCTGCCGATCGCGAACAGTTTCTCGAAGCAATGACACGCATCACTAAAAAGTTGGGCGGTCAACACTTCAATGCAGCACGCGATAAGCTGCTTACCAACGATATGCCTGCGGTAATTGACATTCTCCTCACCTATTACGACAAGGCTTACACCAATGGTTTATCCAAAAAGAAACATCGTGTAAAAGCTTCTGTTGCCTGGAATGGCAGCAACCTGCAATCATTCGCCGGTAATTTGAGTCAGGCGGTTAACCAACTGTTTCGCGGTAAGCTTACCCTATAGCAACGTTGCTATAAATTCATTTCAATAAGTATTCCGATCCTTTTACTTTGCAGTATGGAAACGATCAAGCTTACACAATATAGTCATGGTGCAGGATGTGGATGTAAAATCTCTCCCGCTGTATTGGAAACCATTCTACATTCCGATGCACCCAAGACCATCTTTCCCGAGTTGCTGGTGGGTAACGAATCGAAAGATGATGCTGCTGTATTCGATCTGGGCGATGGCACCTGCGTGGTAAGCACTACCGATTTCTTCATGCCCATTGTAGATGACCCCGCCACTTTTGGTGCCATTGCATCGGTAAATGCCATCAGTGATATATATGCGATGGGCGGTGAACCGATCATGGCAATTGCTATACTCGGTTGGCCCATCAACAAGATACCCGCAGAGGTTGCCAAGGGCGTATTGGAAGGAAGCCGCAAAGTATGTTTGGAAGCCGAGATACCGCTGGCCGGTGGCCACAGCATTGATTGCCCGGAGCCTGTGTTTGGCTTGGCCGTTACCGGAAAGCTGAAGAAAGAAAACCTGAAACGTAACGATACTGCACGTGTAAACTCATTACTATACCTCACCAAACCGATTGGTATAGGCATTGTTACCACCGCACAGAAAAAAGGTATTGTGCAGCAGGCACATTATCAACGAGCCGTTGACAGTATGCTTACGCTCAACTGGCTGGGTGCTGAAATCGGCAAACTCCCCTATGTAAGTGCCATGACGGATGTTACGGGTTTTGGTTTACTGGGGCACTTGTACGAAGTGTGTGAAGGAAGTAATCTTTCTGCTGAAATAACCTTCAGTAAAATTCCCACGTTCGATTTTCTCGATATATACCTTGATCAGAAAAGTATACCAGGGGGCACCATACGCAACTGGGATAGCTACGGTTCCAAGATCAGCGCTATCACTGAAAAGCAAAAAGTTATTCTGGCCGACCCGCAAACCAGTGGTGGATTATTGATTGTAGTCGATGAAGATAAGCAGACTGAATTTGAGGCTACGATGCTGCAGCACAATTATAGCTTGCGTCCTTTCGGGCGACTTGTTCCTAAAACTAAAACAGTTATAGAGGTAAAGTAATTTTTGTGATGCCTTGGCGGTTATTGAACAAACGCCATGCTGAGGATGCCGAACAGCATAATTATTTTACAAACTGTGCTTAGCGTGTTAAAATCTTTGGTGGTGTCGGCAAGCACCAGGCGATATAACAAAATTAGCAGCGGCACAAACAGGAAAATAACGTAGTATTGAATTGGCAGGGCTTTATAAAAATGATTAAGCAGCAATACTGTGATGGCGAAGACTGCAATGATCAGGTATATAACAAACTTGGTTCGCCTTAGTCCCCAAACAATAGGAAGTGTTCTGCATCCAAATGTATTGTCGCCTTTCAGGTCTTCCATATCCTTTATGATCTCGCGCACCAGCGTCATAAAAAATGCAAAGCTGGCATAGATCAGAATGAGTGCGCTGCCGCGATAATATAGCAGGTCAACAATCCAGATCGACAAGCCGGTGAGCAATGCCACCGAAAAGTTACCGATAAACGGAAGGCGTTTGAGATTATTGGAATATAGCCAGAGCAAGAATACTGACATCACATTGATGGCTGCTATTCTCCACGAAAGAAATAACCCCAGTAAAATACCTGCACCCGAAAGCACTACATGAAAAAGAATAGCATACCTGCGCGGTATATTCCGGCCAATGACAACGCGATCCGGCTTGTTGATGTAATCGATCTTTACATCGTAGTAATCATTAATAACGTATCCTGCCGCAGCAATAACAATGGTGGATGCAGAAAGCAGGAAGAGACGAATGTCGCCCGGCAAGGTTTTGTCTATAAGAAAACCGGCAGTGAAATATTGCGCAATGCCAATAATAACCAAGTTGCCAAAACGTGTGAGCTTCAGCAATGATTCAATAAATGTGCGCGTACGGTTAATGGAAGCCATGATATACCTGCATGGCAAATTAAGGAATAAACCTTCCAGGTGTAAAGCCCCGGAAGGTTTATTAAAGAAGAATTAAAACTTCAACGTTAGCATAGCCATAAAATTCCGCCCGGCCTGGGGATAATAATAGTTCTCGCGGTACAATTGCGTACCGGCCGCATAACCCCAGGTATACCCGTTGGAAGCATATTTCTCGGCCAGGATGTTATTCAGCAGAAAACTTAACACGATCTCTTTCATGAAAGTCGGTTGAATGGTGTACGTAAGGCGCACATCGTTCACTACATACGAGCCGATGCTGCGGCTGGCATTCGAGGTATTATCGAGGTATTGACGCCCAACGTATTTGGTAAGCAATGTAGCTTCCAGTCCGCGGAAGGGTTTATAGTTGAGGCCCGATCCTGCAATTACGTTTGGCGAGAAGGAAATGTCGGTATTGTGATATTGCTTGCGCACCTCGTTATACTCATCGAAGTTTGCACCGTAGTCGTAATATACTTCTGTGAAATTTTTGATTTTGTTGCGGCTCAGTGTAACGTTCGCATTCCACGAGAGTCGCTCCGAAATTTTAAGCGCCCCTTCCAGCTCTATACCCATGCGGTAACTATTATTCACATTGGTGCGAATGGAAGCTCCCACATCATTCAATTGTCCTGTGAGTACCAACTGGTCTTTATAGTCCATCAGGTAATAGTTGGCTTTCAGCATATAGGTTCTTCCCATTACTTTATATCCTGCTTCCAGGTTATGCAGGCGCTCGGCACGAGGATCTTGTCCCGGAAGGGCAGCCACAAAATCATCACGCACCGGTTCACGGTTTGCTACACTATACGATGCATATACGGTTTGATTTTCATTGACAGCATATGTAACGCCAGCCTTCGGATTGAAGAAGTTAAATTCCTTATCAATAGCAATAGTATTCTGCTCGTTCTCAGTACCGGCCGCCTTATACGTTACCCTGCGATATTGAAGATCGATATAGCCATTCAGCCGATCGGTAAACGCATAGGTAGTTTTACCATATATATTAAAATCGCGCTTGTCGCCATTGTTAAAATAGTATTGATATTCTGTAGGAACAGGCGATACCTGTGCCCAGATAATCTGACCATAATGATCGCCATCGTAGCGATTCCATGCACCGCCCAGTATAGCATTCACTTTATTCTTCTCGTAGTTGAGCGAATAGGTAAATCCATAAAAATCATTGTTCAGCCAACGCCTGCGCACAAGATCGGTTGATTGAATCGTGGAATCGCCAATTACCACCGGTGATAATCCATAGCTCGAGAATTTTTGATTGTACCGATATTCTTCATAATAGCCCTTACCCGGTGTATAGTGCAGCGATACGTTTGCTGAAAAACCATCGGCTATATGTTGTGAGAAATGCAGCTGATAATGATCCTGGCGATAATCATCCACCTGGTTTTTATAAGTATAGGGATTGAATGTACGACTGTTGGAGTTCAGCAAATTCTGCGTTTGTGCTTCGTTCCATCCTTCGTTGGAAGCGGTAGTGAGCATGGCCTCTACATCGTTGTTGAGGCGCGATTGCGGCACGCCATACCACGCCTGGTATGTTCGCTCTTTGCCACCGAAGGTGATGGCTTTGATCATCGTATTGCCCGCATAATATCCGGCGGAGAAATAATACGATTGCAGATCGGAAGTGGCGCGGTCTATAAAACCATCGGATACAATTTTTGAAACACGTCCGTCAATTACCCAATGATCGTCCAATAACCCTGTACCAAAAGATGCACTGTTACGAAACGTTCCAAACGAACCTGCCGATGACATAATGGTAGCATACGGCTTGTCATTGCGAGTGTTGGTTTGCAAATTTATAGTGGCACCAAATGCACCACCGCCATTGGTAGATGTACCCACACCACGTTGCACTTGTACACTTTGTGACGATGCTGCTATATCTGGCACATCCACCCAAAATGTTCCGAGCGACTCTGCATCGTTATAGGGTATACCATTTACCGTTACATTGATGCGCGTGGCATCGCTTCCGCGAATGCGAATGCCGGTATAGCCTACACCAGCACCTGCATCGGAAGTTGTTACGGCAGATGGAGTCCAGTTGAGCAATAAAGGTAAATCCTGCCCGAAGTTTTGCTTCTGGATGGCGTCCTTGTTTACGTTTGTAAATGTAGCCGGGGTCTTTTCATCGGCACGCGTAGCGGATACTACTACTTCATCGGTCATCACAAAGGTTTCTTCGAGACGAACGTTAAGCTCAGTGTTAGAAGATACATTTACTTTCTCCGTTTTATCAGCATATCCGATAAAGCGTGTCATCAGGGTATATTCGCCTGCCGGTATTTTTTCAAACCGGTACCTTCCAAAGGCATCGCTCACGGCTATATAATTCGTGCCTTCCAGTTGCAGCGATGCGCCTGTTAATAACTGATTGCTCCGGGAATCACGAACGCTTCCCGTAACCGAAAACTCCTGCGCATGCACGCGCAACGACAACAGCACCGTTGCTGCCATAAAAATTACCTTGTACATTTTTTTAAAATGTGGTTTAAACTAACAGCGCACAGGGGAATGCTCTGCGTACGTTTAACCTTGCCTCCCTTCGGCCGCATTACCGGCATCAGGTTCATTGGGTATAATCTCAGCCCGTTATATTAAGGCACCCCTCGTCTTTCGACAGCACAAAGTTAAAAGCATAAAAACCGATTTTGCAAAAAAGATTGTCAGCAACCGGAATTACTGGACCGCCTGCCTGAATCGAAATCGTTGAATTACTTATCCTTATCGGGAATAATTTGCACATTTACGGGTGCAATAATTTTAGGATATGTTCAAGGCTACAGTCAACAAAAAGAATTTCGATATCGCTTCTTCCGATGATGGATTTACAGTTAACGGAAGTCCTCTGAGCTGGGACCTGGTAAAGGTTGGCGATGGATATTTTCATATTTTGTATGAACAGAAAAGTTATCGTGCTGAAGTGGTAAAGACCGATGCCGCCACCAAAACCTTTACGATTAAAGTAAACGGCAGAATATATACCGTGGCCCTCAAAGATAAATTTGACTTGTTGCTGGAAAAGATGGGCATGGCCAACGGTGCTGCTGGCAAGATGAATTTATTAAAGGCCCCTATGCCCGGGCTGATCATTGATCTGAAAGTGAAAGCCGGCGATGTTGTAAAGCAAAACGATCCGTTGCTGATACTGGAAGCGATGAAGATGGAGAACATCATCAAATCGCCAGGCGAGGGAACGGTTAAAAATGTGAAAGTGAAGAAAGGCGATAGCGTAGAAAAAAATCAGGTGTTGATCGAGTTCTAAACGCAGCCAATAACCGGGCGTGTAGGGCTAACGGTGTATTAAACTCCGGCTGGACTCTTGAAGCACCCTCCCTTCCGTGCGTATACCAAATGCATGGCCGAACAGTAAAAAAATCCCATATTTCATTTCCCGTACTTTGTTGCGGAATTTTAGAAAGCCCTGTGCTTTGAATATATTGCGCCAATTTCGCTGTATAATCAACCCAACATACGAATGAAGTATAAGCGTATCCTCCTCAAACTCAGTGGTGAAGCATTGCAAGGATCTTCCAAAAACACCAATATCGATCCCAATGTGCTGGAGCAGTATTGTGAAGAAATCAGAACCATCAAGAATCAGGGTGTAGAAATTGCCATTGTAATTGGTGGAGGAAATATTTTCAGAGGTGGCCAGGCAGAGGCGCTGGGTATAGACCGTGTGCAGGGCGACTACATGGGTATGCTGGCTACGGTGATCAATGCTATGGCATTGCAAAGTGCGCTCGAACGTCATGGTATGTTTACCCGCCTCATGGCTGGTATAAAAATGGAACAGGTGTGCGAGCCATTCATCAGACGCCGGGCAATACGCCACCTGGAAAAAGGAAGAATCGTTATTTTCGGTGCGGGTATTGGTAATCCATACTTCACAACAGACTCTACAGCCAGCTTACGCGCTATTGAAGTGCAGGCAAACGTGGTGCTCAAAGGCACACGTGTAGATGGTGTTTATACTAAAGACCCGGAAAAGTTTCCGGATGCTGTGCGTTATAGCAAGCTGTCGTTCCAGGAAGCGTATGAGAAAAATCTCAACATTATGGACATGACTGCCTTTACTCTTTGCAAAGAAAACAAGTTGCCGATCATTGTTTTCGATATGAACAAGAAAGGTAATTTATTGAAAGTGGTGAATGGTGAAGAAGCTGGTACGTTGATCAGCTAATTAACATCACGAATCTAAATTTGTAAACGAACTCATACTCATATTTTCTTTTATGGAAGAGATTGAACTATATCTGGAAGATGCCCGCGAATCGATGACCAAGGCATTAAATCACGTTGGTCATGAGCTTACAAAGATCCGTGCCGGCAAAGCCAACCCCGCTATGCTGGATGGCTTGCAGGTTAGTTATTATGGCGCCATGACACCACTGAACCAAGTGGCCTCCGTTACCTCTCCGGATGCCCGTACACTTTTTGTTAAGCCGTGGGAGAAAGGAATGATCCAGGAAATTGAGAAAGCCATCATCAATGGTAACCTGGGGTTGAATCCTCAAAATGATGGTCAGCAGGTAATCATCAACATACCGATGCTTACGGAAGAAAGACGCAAACAACTGGTAAAGCAAGTTGGCCAGGAATGCGAACACGGCAAGGTGAGCATTCGTAACATCCGCAAGGATACCAACGAACAACTGAAGAAGATCAAAGGTGTGTCTGAAGATGATGTAAAGAATGCGGAAGAGAAAGTTCAAAAGATGACTGACGACTTCATTATAAAGGTTGATGCGCTGATGAAGAAAAAAGAAGCCGAGATCATGACGGTATAGTCCAAGATCAACCGCTATAATCATAAACAAAAATCCCGGCTCATCCGGGATTTTTATTTGTATCTATAATTAAACTTATCAAAGCCGCTGCAGTACGTGCATTCTGTGTGCATCCAGCTTCAGCAGGATAAAGAGCAACACGGTAAAACTCAGTAGCGAGGAACCTCCATAACTAAAGAATGGCAATGGTATACCAATTACCGGGAATAACCCGATCGTCATGGCAATGTTCGTGGCAAAGTGAAAAAATAGTATACACGCCACTGAGTAACCATATACCCGCGCGAACCGGTTTTTCTGTCGCTCGGCCAGATAGACTACGCGCAAGAGCAATGCCATAAACAACGCCACCATAAACAGGCTTCCTACCCATCCGTGCTCTTCACCAATAGTGCAGAAGATAAAATCGGTATACTGCTCCGGCACAAATTTCAACTTCGTTTGTGTGCCTTTCAAAAATCCCTTTCCAAAAAAGCCACCACTACCAATCGCTACTTTCGATTGATATACGTGGTACCCGGCACCTAACTGATCAAGCTCCGGGTTGATCAACACCATTACCCGTTTCTGGTGGTGTTCTTCCAACAGGTTGTTGAAGATAAATTCAACGCTGGTAATGGTGAATGCCAGTACTAATGCACCTGCTGTTATGATTATGAGCCGCTTGATCTTCTTTCTGCGATTGAAATATATAGTGATGGCCCAGGCCACGGCAATTATTCCGAACAAAATCCAGTTGTTTTCCACCAATAGTGTAAGTATAAAAATAACCGCCATACCCAATCCTACGAGCAACAGAAATGGCGACATGCCTTCGCGGTAAAACACCAGCAGAAATACCATAAATACCATGGCTGTACCGTAGTCTTTTTGCAGAAGGATTAACAAAATAGGAGCTCCTATCATCGCAAAGAGTATAATCTGATTCCGCAGGTTATCCATGCGAAATCCAATCGTGCCTATATATTTCGCTACTACGAGCGCTGTTGCAAATTTGGCAAACTCCGAAGGCTGCACGCCAAATGATCCAAAGCCCAGCCACGCCCTGTTACCACCAACCTCTTTACCGATGAACGGTACCAGCAACAACAGGAACAACACTCCGCCATATATAAAGTAGGCAAATGTTTCATAAAAGCGCATGTCGATGATGAGGATTGCCAGGATCAACACAATGGATGCTATAATGAACATCATCTGCCTGCCTGAATTTAGCGACAGATCGAAGATGGATTGAGTTTCATCGTAGGTAGCAGAGTATATATTCAGCCAGCCCCAGAACACCATGAGACCATAAATGAGTACGGTAACCCAATCAAGTTTCTGCGATATAATTTCGTCTCTTCTCAATTTCTTTCAACGTTTATTAGTGGAGGAACTTACCCTTCAAAACATACTCTTCTATATTCGGCCGCTCTGTTTTGCCGAGGAGATATTTCTCAATCATCAAACTGGCAATAGATGCAGCGGCACGCCCACCCTGACCGGAATATTCTACATATACTGATATAGCGATCTTCGGATTTTCTTTCGGAGCAAACGCTATAAACACAGAGTGATCCGGGTTCGGTTCATTCTGCACGGAACCTGTTTTACCGCACACCACTATATCTTTAAGCTTGGCTCGATACTGTGCTGTGCCAGCCTCTACCACGCGCTGCATGGCATCGCGTGCTATGCGGAAGTTGGCAGAGTCAATGGTTGTGTAGTGCTTCTCTAAATATTGAGGCAACGGCATACCTGTGCTGCCAACGGATTTTACCAGGTGTGGCGTATAATAAAATCCTTTATTAGCCAATGTTGCCGCAAAGTTAGCCATCTGCAACGGCACCACCATGTTCTCACCTTCGCCAATGGCAATTGAGTATATATTGGAGAACTTCCACGGGCGACCCCGATAAGCGCGATCGTAATAAGCAGGGCTTGGCACCAGACCTCTCTTTTCATTGGGAAGATCTATACCCAGGCGCTTGCCAAAGCCAAAGCTGCTGATGTGTTTGTTCCATTCTTCCAAGCCTATACGCGTATCATCAAATGGATTGTTTGCCTTGCCCTTGTTCAGCATTCTGCGAAGTACATTGTGGAAGTACGGATTACACGAGTTTGCTATAGCACCGCGCAAATCTTCATTTGAATGTGGACCGTGACAATTGATGATGGAGCGATCGCATTTGATACGTGTCTCTGGAGTAATCACACCCTCTTGCAATGCCACCATCGCCTGAGCAATCTTGAATATAGATCCCGGACGATACTGCGCCATCAACGGGCGGTTAAAGAGCGGCTTGAGACTATCATTGCTGATCATCACAAAGTTCTCGCTATAATTCTTCCCGGTAAGGAGATTGGGATCATACGATGGTCCGGATATCATGGCGAGTATCTCTCCGGAAGAAGGTTCGATCGCAATGATACTTCCCGCTTTACCGTTCAACAGAAATGCACCGTACTCTTGCAAGTTAAGGTCTATGGTAGAAACAAGATCCTGGCCGGGTACTGACAATGTATCATATTTACCGTCTTCGTACGAGCCTTTGATTACACCATCTTTATTGCGCATCAGATATTTTACACCGCGTTTGCCGCGCAGATATTCTTCGTAATATGCTTCGAGGCCGCTTTGCCCCATGTAGTCACCCTGGCGATATATACCGGTCTTGTCGTTATCAAGCTGCCTTTTCGATACTTCACTTACATAGCCGATAGCATTGGCCACCGCCTTGCTTGCATACGCACGAGTAGTTCTGTCTTGAATAAAGAAGCCGGGGAACTCATCTATATTATCCTGGATCTTCGCCAGATCGTATGTAGAGAGCTGTCGAAGAAAAGGGAACGGCTGAAACTGGTTTGCTTTTCTGTTTCTGATCTCGGTGTAGAAATTTTTAAACAACTGGCGAAGCTCATCCTGTGTTTTGCCAAACACATGGCAGAAGCGAACACTGTCGAAGTGTTTTACTTCGTGCAGGATCACCATCAGGTCGAACTCCGGGTTATTATATACAATGAGTTTACCGTTTCGATCTTTAATAATACCGCGGATGGGATATTGAATTTCTTTGCGGATGGCATTAACACCCGCCATATTTTTATAGCTGTCTTCTACGATCTGGATGAAGAATAATTTTATCAGGAAAACTACTCCTATCAGAACAAAAACAATTTGTAAAACTTCTTTTCGGCCTTCGTTCATAATAGTACAGGCAATTTAAAAAAGTAAAGCTTGCAGGTTTCGGCAGCAATGCATCATGGCACTGTTGCCGGTAAATATAGGGGACATGCGGAGCGAGGGTGTGGGTCTTTGGTTTTCAGGAAAAGATCAGAAGGTAGGTGGTTCGCTTTTAACGGAACGCTGACGAGCAGCGAAGCGAGTACAAAGTTACCTATCGTCTTCTTCCTGGAAACAGAAATTGTGCGATTAAAATTACAAGCATGGTAAAAAATGTACTGGTAATTGTTTTCCAAAGTGTGAACCAGAACATACCGAAGCCCCCTGCTTCCATAAAAAATAAAACTGCGTGGTGCACAAACACCAAAGGCAAAGAATAGATCACAAACCACTGAAATCCTCCCATAGCCAGAGAAGGGGTGGTATTGCTATCGTAGCCTCCCTGCGGTGTCATGGAATTAAGCCAATAGTTCCGCAGATACATGATCAGTACACAGGCAAAGGCATGAAGTCCTATACTTTCATAGAACATATCTACGGCAAAGCCCATCATAAACCCTATACCCATCAACACCAGCGGATTGGTTTCCACAGGCAACAACAATAGGTATACTACATAGAGAAAACAGAAAGCCGTGTGGAACAATACTACATTCTGCAGGATTAATACCTGGTAGAACAGATAAACAAAAAAAGCAAAAACCTGTAGTATTATACCTCTGTTCATCGCTCCAGTTCGTTTACGGCATGCTCCAGCGAATCCTGTTCGTTCTTTAAAACACTACGCACAACGGTAACATAAGAGAGTTTACGGAAGTCTTGCGAAAGTTTTACACTAAGGTCGTATGAGAGTGCCTCATTGCCCAGCTTCACATCCACGATCGTTCCGATCATTATACCTTCGGGAAAAATGGCATTGAATCCGGATGTAACAACCGAATCGCCCACCATCGGGTTCACGTGGCGCGGAATATATTTGAACTTGACAATTTGCGGATCCCGGCCTTCCCATTGCACCGATCCGTAGTGCCCGGTGCGTTTCAGCAAAGCGGAAACCATCAGATCGATATGCAGTAAAGAAGTTACAACACCATAATGATTGGAAACCATTTTTACTTTGCCCACAACACCACCCGGGCTGATTACAGCCATGCCGGGCTCTATACCGGCATCTTTTCCTTTATTAATCGTGATGAAATTCTTGAATTGATCTACGTGATTGTTAACGACTTTGGCACTGATAAAATCGAAGCGTTTAATGAAGGAAGAATCCGTTACGGATGCAACGCTGTCGGAAGATTGCACACGCTGGTTATTTTGTTCTACCCGCTTGCGTAAGGCAGCGTTCTCTTCTGCCAGTGTGGTGTTTACATCGCGTAGCAAAAAATAATCGCGGATGCTCTGGGAGAAATTGTTGAGGGAAGCAACTACGGTGTTGGAGGAGTTGAAGAATTTGGCTCCCTGGTATGCATTGTTCTCCACCACCAGCCAGAAGCAAAATACTTCCAGCACGATAAACGTAAAGAAAGCCCGATACTGATAGATGAAATAAAATAGACGCTCCATTAAACTTCAGTTAAGGTGCGTTCAACCCTCGATGATATTCGTACCTCACCCATTCGCCAACTGCAGACTAGGTCATTAATACTGCACGAAACTGTGGAATATTTTTCAGTGCCTGGCCTGTGCCACGAACAACGGCACGCAGCGGATCGTCTGCCACGTGAATAGGCAGCTTGGTTTTGAGTGCAAGACGTTTGTCGAGCCCTCTCAGCAACGCGCCACCTCCTGTAAGGTATATACCGCGCTCATATATATCGGCCGACAATTCGGGAGGAGATGTTTCCAATGCTTTCAATACCGCTTCTTCCAGTTTGGAAACAGACTTATCAAGAGCAAAGGCAACTTCCGAATAGGATATCTTGATTGTTTTAGGAATACCGGTCATCAAGTCGCGACCACGGATTTCGTAATCATCCGGTCCGTCATCAAGCTCAGTAAGCGCAGAGCCTACTTCGATCTTCACTTTCTCAGCCGAGCGCTCACCAATCAACAGGTTGTGCTGGCGTCTCATATAATCAAGGATATCACGGTTAAAGGTATCACCGGCTACTCGAATCGACTGGTCACACACTATACCCGAGAGTGCTATCACCGCGATATCGGTGGTACCTCCGCCAATGTCTACGATCATGTTACCGATCGGCTGTTCTATATCTATACCTGTACCAATGGCAGCGGCAATCGGTTCGTAGATCATATATACTTCTTTAGCACCGGCATGTTCTGCAGAGTCGCGTACAGCGCGCTTCTCTACTTCGGTAATACCTGAAGGTATACAGATTACCATGCGGTATGACGGTGGGAAGAGACGCTTGCCGGTATCAATCATTTTGATGAGCCCCCGGATCATCATCTCGGCAGCCTGGAAGTCGGCAATCACACCTTCTTTCAGCGGACGGATCGTCTTGATGTGATCGTGCGTCTTCTCGTGCATCTGCATCGCCTCGCGACCGATGGCCAACACCTTGCTGTTTACTTTATCCAGCGCGATGATAGAAGGCTCATCTACTACAATTTTGTCTTTGTAAATGATAAGGGTGTTTGCTGTCCCCAGATCTATTGCAATGTCACTGGTAAAGAAGTCAAAAAATGCCATGTATCTGTATTCCCTAAAGTTTAAAAATTATAACCGGAAAAGTTTGACTGATATAGTCGCCCGTAAAATTGCATTTAATTTACCAAAATAATGATTAACAGCTTAAAAATGTAAGTTTTTTACCGGGCTAAAAAATTCCTGTCGATGAACCGACAGGGGTTAAAGCTTTCATGTTCACTGTTCCTGTCCAATGAAGACATTGCCATGGAACAGTGAACATCAAGACATATAAAAAAGTTGGGATTAATGTTTAAAGTGACGAATGCCTGTAAACACCATGGCCATGTTATGCTGATCGCAGTAGTCAATCGAGTCCTGATCTTTTACTGATCCACCCGGTTGTATCACCGCATGTATCCCATGTTGGTTAGCAATTTCCACACAATCGGGGAATGGAAAGAAAGCATCCGATGCCATCACGGCACCCTGCAGGTTAAAGCCAAATGTACCGGCCTTCTCTATAGCTTGCCGCAATGCATCTACACGTGAAGTCTGCCCTACTCCACTGGCCAGTAACTGCCCTTCTATAGCCAGTATAATTGTATTCGACTTGGTGTGCTTGCATATTTTACTGGCGAAGAGTAAAGCATTTACTTCCGCCGTTGTAGGCGCCACCTTTGTTACCACTTTCAAGTCGGCTTGTGAATCGGTTTTCAGATCGAGGTCTTGCTCAATCACACCGTTTAATATAGTCTTGCTTTGTCGGGTTTCGATGAGTTGCTTTTTCTGTAGCAACAACATCCGGTTCTTCTTGCTCCTCAACAGTGCGAGTGCATCTTCGGTATAGCTGGGAGCAATCAATATTTCGAAGAACAGTTTGTTGATCTCTTCCGCTGCAGGCAGGTCTATCGTTTTGTTTGTTGCCAGCACACCTCCGAAAGCAGATATAGTATCAGCCTGAAAAGCCTTGAGGTATGCTTCTTTTACGGAAGGTGCTGTAGCTACACCGCACGCATTGGTATGCTTAATAATAACAAACGCTGTTTCACCTTCAAATTCTTTTACAAGGTTTACAGCAGCATCTATATCTACCAGGTTGTTATAGGAAAGTTCTTTACCATTAAGCTGTTCGAACAATCCATCGAGGTCGCCATAGTATGTTCCTTTTTGATGCGGATTTTCCCCATAGCGAAGTACACGTCCTTCCTGATAACTTTTTTTAAAGCTGGGAATCTGAAACTCGTTGTTGAAGTAGCTGAATATAGCAGCATCGTAGTGCGAGGTAACATCGAAAGCCATCGCAGCAAACTTCTTGCGATCGCGCAGGTCTGACGAGCAATTTTTCTCCTGCAGAAGCTGGAGCAACGCACCATATTGATTACGCGAAGAAACGATGAGCACATCGTTAAAATTCTTGGCAGCACCGCGTATCAGCGATATTCCTCCGATGTCTATTTTCTCAATGATATCTTCTTCCGAACCGCCTTTGGCAACTGTTTCCTCGAAAGGATACAGATCAACAATCACCAGGTCGATCGGGGCGATCTTAAATTCTTTTGCCTGGTTAATGTCACCGGCATCATCGCGGCGATATAGTATACCCCCGAAGATAGCAGGGTGCAATGTTTTTACGCGACCACCAAAAATAGAAGGATATCCGGTAAGGTTTTCTACAGGCGTTACTTTATAGCCAAGCTTCTCAATGAAATCCTGAGTGCCTCCGGTAGATACAAATTCTACGCCCTGCTTGCCGAGTGCGTGAACGATCGGCTCAAGGTTATCTTTATAAAAAACAGAAATAAGGGCTCGGGTAATCTTTTGATTGGCCATGAGGTTCAGGTAAATTATAAGTGATTAAAAATGAGGGTGCAAAAGTAGTTTTTGACACACGATTTATGAAGAGCCCTGTGAATTTTCTTTCGCCAATAAGCACCCAACCTGAACCTTAAACGCTCCTTGAACTTTGAACCTGTAACCCGCTTTTGCATCAATCGAGATAATCTGACGCTTCGTATTCTTCGAATTCGATTGTAAAGTCATCGGCATCCATATAGGCGGGGAAACGATCGCGGAAAGCATGCAGTGCATTGGCGCTTAATTCCATGGTTCGTATCGCCTCGGCTCCTTCGTTGGTATAGATTACATCGCCTTTGGGACTGATAATGGATGAATGGCCGTTATACTCTACGCCCTGATCGTCCTGCCCAATGCGGTTTACACCTACTACGTAGCTCAGGTTCTCAATGGCGCGGGCTTTCAGCAGCGTATCCCACATATCGATGCGAATCGTTGGCCAGTTGGCAACATAGATGGCTACATCGTAAGAAAGTTTTTGAGTGGCGCGATCCCAGCGATTACGGCTCCATACGGGGAAACGCAGGTCGTAACAGATCAGCGGACAAATCTTCCAGCCTTTCCAGGTGCCAATAAGTAAGCTCTCGCCAGGAGTATAAACTTTATGTTCATTTTCCATCCGGAACAGATGGCGTTTATCGTAGGTCTTGAAATTTCCGCCCGGCTCCATCCACAGCAGGCGATTGTAGTAGCGCTCGTGCACTTTCACGATATAGCTGCCCAGAATCAGCGCTCCGCTTTGATCGGCCATCTGGCGCATCCACTTAAAGGTGCGCATGTTCATCATTTCGGCCTTGCGGCCGGCAGCCATCGTAAAGCCTGTGGTGAACATTTCGGGTAGCACAATCACATCTTTATCGAGCCCGCTCACCTGCCAAATCTTCTCTTCAAACATCGAAAGGTTGGCTTCAACGTCTTCCCAGTGTAAATCAGATTGGATTATGGTGATTTTCAGGTCTTGCATGGCGGTGTGGATTTGGCTGCAAAGAAACGCAATGATCAAGTAAATCTAAAGACCAAATTTTTCTTTTTGGATGGTTTTTCACCGGTGGTCTCCAGCATGGGAAGATAAGCCCAAACGAGTTTCCGCGGCACGATTCTCTTCTTTGTTACAGTGAGTGGCTCTACAGCTTCCGCAAAATTGCTCCTGCCCGCTCGAGTGTTTCTTCTTTCTTGGCAAAACAAAAGCGCAGTAAGTGATTATCGGTTTTATCCTGATAGAACACCGATACGGGAATAGACGCGACCTTGAATTGCCTGGTAAGTTCTTCTGCCATGGCTACATCGCCTTGCTTTGAGATGTTTCTGTATGACACTACCTGAAAATATGAACCTCTGCTGGGCAGTGGCTCAAACGAAGAACCCTTTATCTGGTGCAAAAAGAAGTCGCGCTTCTGCTGGTAAAATTTACCGAGTGACTGATAATGGGAAGGTGTTTGCATATACTCCGCCAATGCCAGTTGCACCGGTGTGTTAACGCTGAAAACAATGAACTGATGCGTTTTGCGTACTTCGCGCGTCAGGTAATCCGGGGCCACGACATAGCCTGCTTTCCAACCCGTAGCATGAAATGTTTTACCGAATGAGAACACGGCAAAGCTGCGCGCTGCCAAAGCCGGATAACGCAACACACTTTGATGTTTGACATCATCGAAGATGAGTCGTTCATATACTTCGTCACTCAACACGAGCAGGTTATATTCCAACGCAATTTTTTCCAACGCTTTCAAATCATGCTCCTGCAAAACAGCACCGCTGGGATTATGCGGTGTATTGATCATGATCAGCTTGGTGCGCGGTGTGATCTTCGCACGAACCATATCCCAATCAATCGAAAAATCCGAAGTCATGTTGATGTGTATTGGAATACCGCCATTCAACCGGATCGCGGGATTGTAGGAGTCGTATGACGGATCAAATAAAATTACTTCATCACCGGCACTGATCACAGCTGCTATAACGGCAAATATACCCTCTGTTGCACCGGCTGTTATGGTAATCTCCGTTTCCGGGTCTATCGTACGTTGATAGGTGTCGGCTATAACTGTTGCTATCGTGCTGCGCAGTATGGGTGCTCCCGGCATAGGCGCATACTGGTTGTTGCCTTCCAGCATATAGCGATGCACGAGATTAATGATGTTTTCATCTATGCTGAAATCCGGGAAACCCTGCGACAGGTTGATAGCTCCATGATCGAGCGCCATTTTCGACATGATCGAAAATATAGATGTACCTATATCGGGAAGTCTTGATTGTATCTGCATGCTATCCTGTAAGTCTCGAAAAGCGAACGTTTGAGTTCGGGAAATCCATACCCATGCCAAACGCCCAGCTTAGCGCCGAAACAAAAATGGCTAATGCAACCGGAAAGGAAAAGGAAGGAGTCAACAAAACCTGATCGGACGATTGTATCACTGTAACCGCTACACCTGCCACTATGGAAGCGATAGCAAGCCATTGGTATATACGAAGTTTAGCAATGATCTTCGTTTGTGCTTCGCCACGATAGGCTTCTTCTATAAAACGCGCTGCACCAGAAAGTATAAAGTACATGCCTACAATAAGCGAAGGCGAAGCATCTGCCACCCATAAACGCAACAATACCAGGCCAATAATGATGTTAGAGAAGATAGAATATAGTTGTGTATTATGCAGCGGCTTGCCTTTCAGATCAGAGACTTTACAAACACGGCTATGCTCATTTATATACCGGATGCCCCACTGCCCGCTGGTTACAGTACCATGGCAACATCCTTGCACCATGCAACGCAGCCGGCCAACAGCTTGTGTCCACGGAGCAGCCAGTGCAAAAGCACATGCCATCGCTACATAAGATTGCCCGTATACTATATGCGCTATAGATAATCCTGCCAACCCTCCGAGCAAGGCACCGTAGTAACCAAACGGCCTGAGCAACCTGGGAGAACCTTCAACAAACTGCCCCCATAGCACACCACCCGCCAAAGACGAGAACGATGTAATTAAAAGCACTTCTATACGAATGGAAAACTGTGCTGCAATCAAAATACCCAGACCCGCTGCAAGACCGGCATATATACTATGGTTTATAATTCTGAATTTACCAATCCGGATCTCCCTCCAGGAGTTTGCCAATTGTTCGCTTCTGCGCTGAAGATATGTCCAGACGGTGTTGCGCTTCGCTGCGGTCCATACTACTATCATGGCCATAACTGCGTCAGCTACAGAATGCACTGCTGTGGCTATACAGCTGAAAGTAATCATACCTGCAAGCCACCACCATATAACGCGCCACCGTGGTATAAATGCGCTCCATGTAACAGCAGCCACCAGCGACCATATAACATGAAAGGAAGGAAATGCCGCAGAAGGCCCATCGATAGAACGCTCGTACAGAATAAATTCTCCCAACCACGTTTGAGGCACAAAGGCACGGGGTGCTGAGTAAAATGGAAATACAAAGAACATAAATATACCAATGCCGGCACTCCACCACGCCAGTAACAAAAAGCTACGCAATTGCGATTTTGTTTTGAGAAAGAAGGGCAGCAAACCAACAAAGAAATATATAGATGCATAGAATACCTCGGGCCATTCCAGCACCGGCCAATTCTCTTCAAAGGGTAAAATTGTATTTATATAGTAATGATCGATGCCCATGTATATAAACAACTCATACATGGCAAACCAGGGCACAAAGGCGGATACGAATACTCCGAAGCGTTCAGCGATGACGGGCTGTGCTGTAGCTTCTTCAGGCAATCCAAAAATTGTTTTGCGTGGCAGCTTACCAAAACGTTTCAGAAGATCCGGCTCTTCGTATCCGGCAACCAACGCAATACACAGTATAAACATCACCGGGGTTATTACGTAAAAGCCGCCAGCCGATTGAGCCACCATAGATATACCGGCACAGCAAAAACAAAATCCTGTATATATAGGATGTCGAAATAAACTATACCACCCTCTGTCTACAAAGTTTTTAGGAGGATAGGCATTCATGGGCAAGCCTTCGCCATATCGCCAGAGATCGAACATGGATAATGCAACGAGTAAAAAACCAATGATCGCCAAAGCCGATCCGATCAGTGCATTACCCACTACGGGTAATGTAACAGGAAGTTGTAGTGCCCACCAATACAACCCCGCGGGAACGATCATGCAAAAGAAAACGGCATACAGAAATTTGCCGAGAAAAGAACTGTTCACTTCCATTGTACTATTTCATGTATAGCTTGTCCGGTTGCCATAACGTGTTTACCACGATACAATGTTCCGGCTGAAAGCCATTTGTTTTCCTGCAGTTGAAGTATAGATTTCGGGAATAGTTTTGCAAGTGCAGGAAATCTTGCAAAAACTGTGGTGGTGACGGTTCCTTTCCGCAAAGTGTGTGCATCTGACAGTTGGAGGATGTATCTGTCAAATACAATTTTGTCTTGTGCTATACCAGGGGCAGCTATGCTTTGTCCGTTGTAATATACCAGCGCTTTGGGGGCGGCGCCTATCCAGCGAATCCAGATTATCGTGTGACCTTCTGCGAGGAATCTTCCCCAATGCAACTCATCGATGGGAAGTTTCCAGGGAGCAATGGTCAACTCGATCTTCTCTGCATAGCCTCGTCCGCTATATATACCGCCCTTGCCGATGCGCACCGTTGCATCACCTTGCGGCAGTATACATTGCCAACGTATAGCTTTTCCATCACCATTATCCAGTAAAGCCTCTTCTATAGGGGGATCAGAAGATTGCCATGTACCAGCACAATCGAAGGCCTTCCAACGGATCGTATTGCTATCTGTATCCGGAAATGCTTTTGTTGAAAACCTGTTTCTCTTGCGAAGTTTCCCGTGGCTGTCGAGAAACGTATAACCGCTATAGTGTAGTTTGATCCACTTCCAGGCTAGTGTTGCTGCATACCCGATAAATGCCTGATGTTCGTTGTCGGAGGCATCGAGATACCATTTCACCAACCGGAAATTGCTCATCTATACTGCACCAGTTATTTTCCGGGAGCAGATATTCTATATTCAGTATCTACTTTTCCTTTGCTGATATCGGCCAGCTTGCCTTTGAGCAAACGCTTTTTCAATGCCGGTAGATAGTCAACAAAGAGCTTGCCTTCAATGTGGTCGTATTCATGTTGAATAATACGTGCTTTCATTCCATCGAATGCTTCTTCATGCAAGTTCCACTGTTCATCGTAATAACGGATTTTGAGATCGGCCTTGCGCGAAACGTTCTCCCGTATATTCGGAATACTCAAACAGCCTTCTTCAAATTCCCAGGGTTCACCAGTCTCCTCCAGTATCTGCGGGTTGATAAATGCCTGCCTGAAATTTTCCATTCCTTCTTCATCGAGCTCTGTGCCATCCACAACAAACAGACGAATGCTTTTACCGATCTGCGGCGCAGCCAGACCAATGCCGTTAGCTGCATGCATTGTCTCGAACATGTCTTCGATCAACTGTTTCAGATCCGTGCCCTGCTCTATATCTTTAGCCCGCTGGCGCAGCACCGGGTCACCATACATTACGATAGGATAAATCATGGACGCAAAGTTAACCGTTATCCGGAATTGGTTAATCGTCTGCCAGGGGAAATTATAGAAGATAGCCGCTGAATCGGTAAGTTACCGGGCAGCCTCCATGAAAGATTGGAGAATAATGGTAGCACTGATCTTGTCTACATTGCCTTTTACCTGGCGGTCTTTCTTTTTCATACCGCCATCGATCATGGCGCGCATCGCCATACTACTGGTGAAACGCTCATCGGCCAGATGGACTGGCTTATCGGGAAATGTTTTCTTCAGTTCTTCTACAAACTTTCTTACGAGGGGAGCGATTTCAGAATCTTCGTTCTTTAATGTCTTGGGCATGCCCACTACAAACTCATCCACGGGTTCTTTTTGCAGATATACTTTCAGAAAATTCAAAAGCTCCTGGCTCGGCACTGTGTCCAGCGGGGTAGCAATTATCCGAAGAACATCGGTAACGGCTATACCGGTTCGCTTTGTACCATAATCAATCGCCAGGATTCTTCCCATATAGCGCGGAACAGAGATGAAGAAATTAGTTGAATTTTACTTTGTCGAGAAACGCTTTTTTTACTTTGGCTTCGAGTGCCATTGCTTTCGGAAAGAGAATTTCATTCTCAATGCGTGCATGTGTGATCAGACTCGTTTCGAACGCACGAAGCTCGTTGTATAGCACTTTGATGTGTAACGGAGTCGTTGCTTCAATCCTGTAATCTTTTGTGATTTTGCGTATGCCGTCCATCTCATCATCATGTGTTTCATGGTCGACAGCAAATTTCTGCACCGAATTTTTCTCTAACAGAAAATATAGCCTGGTGGGTACAAAATTACCTTTTGAAGCACGTTCCAGTGTTTGAATGAACCGGAAGAATGTATCTTCTTCTTCGTATATATGCTGTATAAAGTCTTCTACAAAAAGCGGAAACACCAGCTTCAGATCACGCTCTACAGAGATATAGTCTTCGTGGTGAGCCTTGAAACTTTCTACAAGGCGTGCGATGTAAGGGAGCTTGTGTTTTACAAACAGAAAGTGTGAGTGCTTGAGATACTCAATGATCAGATCGATCGGGTAAGAAATCAATGGCAGATCAGCTTCGCGCAAATGCGTTGGCGACTCCAGTTCGCGAATCACCTGCTCTACGCGCAAGCCTCGTTCGCGGCATACCTGCTCCAGCGTAAGTTCCGAATACTCATAGAAGCGAATGCCAAAGTAAAACAACACATACGCATGCACGTAGTTTTGATCTACGAGTTCTGAGATGCGCGTATCTTTCAATGTTGATTTACTCATGGTTCTGGTAAAGATAAGCTAAAAAAACGCCATAGTCAGCTACAGATGCCCGAAGAAAATCCCATGGGGTCAACGGGGCGCAAAAATGGTTAAATTACAATGAACGGGCCATCGGCCGCATTCATAACCCTATGGCAAACCGCAGCAGCCAGCCCCTTGATAAGGGAAAGTTGCAAGGATATTACCGCCTGTTTTCTGGAACTTTCTCGTCCAACATTTATCTTCGGACTTCGTTAATAGATTATTTATTATTGCCGTATGAGTGAGAACAGAAATTCAAAGTATCAGATAAGTTTACCCATCGTGTTATGTCTGGGGCTGGCAGCAGGGGTGTTTGTGGGGTCAAGTTTCAGCTCGCGAAAAAGTACTGCCGATGTAGGCGCTGATGTTCAGAAACTGCGCGAAGTGCTCACCGAGATTCATGATGAATATGTAGACACGGTAAACACGGGCAACCTGGTGGATGAAGCCATTCAGGAAATGCTTCACAAACTCGATCCGCATTCGTCTTATATACCAGCGCGCGATCGCATTGCTGCGAACGAAGATCTCCGCGGAAATTTTGATGGCATCGGTATCGAGTTCAATATTTTTCGAGACACCATCGTTGTGGTTACACCGCTGAGCGGTGGGCCGTCAGAAGCGCTGGGCATTCAATCAGGCGACAAGATCGTAAAGGTAGATGACAAAGTACTGGCAGGTGTGGGCGTTACCTCTGCGGAGGTGATGAAGGCACTGAAAGGCCCGAAAGGAACAGAGGTAAAGGTTACAATCCTGCGAAGAGGCAAAGAGATCGAGTACAAAATTATTCGTGACAAAATACCACAGTACTCTGTGGATGTTTCTTATATGGTTGATAAAGAGATCGGCTATATCAAAGTGAATCGCTTTGCAGCTACAACCTACGATGAGTTTCACGAAGCACTGAATAAACTGAAAGGTCAGGGCATGAAAAAACTTGTGCTCGATCTACAGGGAAATCCAGGCGGGTATATGAACATTGCGATCGATATGGCTGACGATTTTTTGAAAACCGGCAAGAAGATCGTGTTCACGAAAGGTAAAGACAAAAAGAACAACTCCGAAGCATATTCTACCGAGCGCGGAGCATTTGAGCAAGGCGATCTTATTGTACTCGTTAACGAAGGCAGCGCGTCTGCTTCTGAAATTGTATCGGGTGCCTTACAGGATAATGACCGCGCTTTGATTGTGGGACGCAGAAGTTTTGGTAAAGGACTTGTTCAATCACCATTCGACCTGAGCGATGGCTCCGAGCTGCGCCTCACCGTAAGCCGCTATTATACTCCCAGTGGCCGCTCTATTCAAAAGCCTTACCAGGACGAAGATGAATATGCACTGGATATTGTAAGCCGTTATAATCACGGCGAGTTTTTCCATGCCGACAGTATCAAGTTTAACGACTCATTGAAATATACTACTCCAAACGGCAGAACCGTATATGGCGGTGGCGGTATTATGCCCGACTATTTTGTACCGCTGGATACATCGCTGAACAGCCATTACCTGAACGAGCTGTATACTTCTACTTCCATTCAGGAATTTACGTTTGGATATGCCGAAGTACACAAAGAAGAACTGGAGAAAAAAGGATACGAAGATTATCTGAAGAACTTTGTTGTTACTGACAAAATGATCAATGAGCTTGTGAAAATTGGTGAACGGAACAAGGTGAAACCGAACCAGAAAGAACTTCGCGATAAACGCAAACTATTCCAGGTACACGTTAAGGCACAGATCGCACGCAAGCTTTGGGGCAACGATGGATTCTATCCGGTGTTTAATGAAACGAACGAAGTCTTCATGCAAGCCATTAAGCTGTTCGATCACATTCCTGAGCTCGACAGGCGAAAGCTCTAATTTTTTGAACGAAGGATCAGCTTTGATGCAAGTATATATACATCAAGCTGATCCTTATCTTTTAAACTCATCGCTACAAACACTTCATGACGATTGACTCACCTATGAAAATCGGATTAATCCGAGAGGGTAAAATTCCTACCGATAAGCGTGTACCCTTTACTCCTCAACAGGCTCTTGAAATTCAACAACATTTTCCGCTATTAAAAGTAGTATGCGAAGAAAGCAGCATTCGTTGTTTCAGGGATGACGAGTATCGTACACTGCATATACCGGTAACAAAAGATGTAAGTGATTGCGACATACTGATGGGTATAAAAGAAGTTCCCATTGATCAGCTTATCGAAAACAAAACGTATTTTTTCTTCTCGCATACTATTAAAAAGCAGGCCTACAACCGAAAGCTGCTGCAGGCTGTGCTGAAGAAAAACATACGCCTTATTGATTATGAAGTACTCACCGATCGCTATGGCAACAGGCTCGTGGCCTTTGGCCGATATGCTGGTATAGTAGGTGCCTACAATGCATTGTGGACGTATGGTAAACGTTTCAAAACATTTTCGTTAAGAAGGGCACACGAGTGCCACGATGTAAATGATCTTAAACTGGAACTGCGCAAAGTAAAATTACCAGCCGTTAAAATCATACTTACGGGTGCAGGGCGCGTAGGCAAAGGATGTATGGAGACGCTAGACTCTGCTGGTATACGCAAGGTAAACCCGCAGGATTTCCTCACACGGCAGTTTAATGAACCGGTATATGTTCAGCTCGGCAGTGCAGATTATCATATTCGTAAAGAAGGTGGAAATTTTAATCGTGAAGAGTTTCATAAAAATCCGGAGCGATATACTTCAACATTTACAGACTTCACAAAAGTGGCAGATATACTTATTGCAGGCGCCTATTGGAATCCGAAAGCTCCGGTACTTTTCACACGGGCTGATATGCAATCATCTGAATTTAAGATAACCATCGTTGCTGATGTTACGTGCGATATAGATGGTTCCATTCCCAGCACAAAGAAGGCAACTACCATAGCACAACCTTTGTATGATTACGATCCTGCTACGGATTCATTAAAACCAGAGCTCTCCGGAGAAAAGTATATTACGGTGATGGCCGTTGACAATTTACCTTGCGAATTGCCACGAAGTGCTTCCGAAGAATTTGGCCAGGACCTCATCAACAAAGTACTGCCAATGCTGGTAAACGCCGATCCTGACGATGTTATCAAACGAGCTACGATAGCTGCAAACGGGAAACTTACTACTCATTTTGAATATCTCACCGATTACGTCAACGGTTTGTGAACATGTACATAGAGTGAGCTTTCAATAAAACCATGATAGAATTTTTGGGATGCCTTTCTGCGAAGACCTTCGCGTTCCAGCTGCAAGCGCCACGGAGGTAATGATGTTGCTTCGATCTTGCTTAGGGTGCGAAAGAATATATACATGCTTTTCAGCAAGATTTTTTGCCACCACCTACCTTCATCTACAAAATCGGTAACAATCCAGCATCCATCTTCTTTCAGTATATTTTTAATCTGATGTATGCGATTGGACGCGTGCTGTTCTGAAAAAAGGTCCAGGAAGAAATTAGTGATAATGCAATCATATACTGCGCCAACAGGAATTTCCTCACTCCACACAAATCGGATACGCGATGCATCTTTCGGCTTTATTTTTTTCTCCGTTTGCCGGATCATCTCTTGCGAGGCTTCAACATACACTACTGAGCACGTGCTGTTCACGGCAAATAGCTCCTGCACAATCCAACCCGTTCCTCCGCCAATGATCAGCACGGTGGCGTGCGAAGATATAGCAGCCAAGAAATGGCGCTGCGATGCTACCATGCTCTTTCCATACACCAAGCGCGAAAGTGTATCATATACCGGGGCGATACGATCGAAGCTCATACCGTTAAAAGAATAGGTAGATCGCCGGCATCACAAATACAAAATCACCGACTAATCTGAATCGATCGGATATAGCAAAGTAGCGGCTTGCCACGAAGATGATGAGCAATACTACATTCATAAGCAGGATAATGATATCGGCTAAAGAAATATGAATACCCGTGATGAAGATTGCTAAGCCAAAAAGTATCCATATAAAAATACGGGTTGTTTTTTCGCCCAATATCGTTACAAAAGATATATTGTTATCCTGCTTGTCGCGCTCGTGATCAAACCACGAAAATAAAATCAAATTAATAAGGGCCGTGAGGCAGAACTGAGCAATCGTCATCCACGGCCATTCCTTGGCAGGTAATGCTGCGACAGATACAGAAGGAAGTATTACACCAATGGTATATACTATTGCTATAAAAAATTCCTTCAAAAATTTCAGATAACGATTTATCAGAAAGTATATACCTACTGTTCCACCAACATACAGACCTGCAACAAAAACAGTATGCCTTATATATAAAATGATGATGCCATTTATTGATACCGCTATCAGTAGCAGCAGCGCGAGTAGTCTGAAATGTTTTTGATGGAATCTGTGGCGCTCGGTAGCAGCTGGAGCCTTGATCTTGTATGCATCCAGTAAATGATCGGCCGTATAAATGATCCACACTGAAAGGCCCAGCGCAACCAAACCATAGGGCAGAATATGAACATTCAAAATGCGGGCAAAGAAAAGAGCAGAACATACCGCACCTGCCGCAACGTCAACACTCAGCAGATTTAATAATCTATATAGTTTAACGAGTTGCTGCATGAACTCTTTTGATCAGAACAAGTATAAAATAAAAAAAGTCCTCCGGTTTTTCAGAGGACTTTCCTATTGCGATAAAATATTTTAAGATGACTTCAATGCTTCTGCACCACCCACGATCTCGAGGATTTCTTTTGTAATCGCTGCCTGGCGCGTTCTGTTATACGTAAGCCGAAGTTGTTTCAACAATTCGCCTGCGTTCTCGGTAGCCTTATCCATCGCTGTCATACGGGCACCGTTTTCAGCAGCTTGCGAATCCAGCAGCGCCTTGAACAATTGTACTTTCAACGACTTTGGAATGAGACCTGTAATGATTTCTTCCTGATCAGGTTGATATATATAATCGATCTGATTGGAAGCATTGCTTTCCACAGCCGGTGCAGGTACTGGCAGTAGTTGTTCTGCACGAAGAATCTGAGTAGCAACGTTTTTAAATTCGTTGTACACCAGTTCTACCTTATCAAATTTACCTTCTTTAAACGCCGTCATCACATACTCCATGGTATTCGATACATTCTCGAATGTGAGTTGGTTATAGACAGAAGTAAAGTCAGTAATTACCGGGTATTTACGCTTGCCAAAGAAGTCTGTCGCTTTACGACCGATGGTCAATATCGTTACATTTTCTTTTGCATATTGTGCACTGTATTTCTCCTCGATCAGTCGAAGTACACCTTTGAAAATATTGCTGTTGAATGATCCGCAAAGACCACGATCGGAGCTGATGGCGATAATGAGAATTTTCTTCTCTTCGCGTACTACACTATACCAGTTGTCGCTGTCAGCACCACTTTGGGCAGCCGACAGGTTCTTCAGAATATAAGAAAGCTTTTGCGCGAACGGACGCATCTGCACGATTCTGTCTTGTGACTTACGCAGTTTTGCAGCCGCCACCATTTTCATGGCTTTGGTGATTTGCTGCGTAGAGACTACAGATACAATTCTATTTTTTACTTCTTTTAAACTCGGCATACCTTGTAATGCGTATGTGTTTTAAGTGCTGACGTGTTGATATTAACGCAATCAACTACTTACTATGCTGCGTATTTGCTTGCCAGGTCTGTTGCTACTTTCTTGATGGTATCAACATCGGCATCTTCAAATTTACCGGCACGGAGGTTATCCAATACGCTGCGGTAGTTCGCACGCAGCAGCTCTGTGAAGTCTTTCTCAAATTGCTTCACTTTGGTTACAGGCACTTTATCCATAAAACCACGGGTTGAGGCTGTAATGATCGCTACCTGCTCTTCTACAGGAACCGGAGCGTATTGATCCTGCTTGAGGATCTCTGTATTTCTTCTTCCACGTTCGATGGTAAGTTTTGTAGCTGCATCCAGGTCAGAACCAAATTTCGCGAAAGCTTCGAGCTCGCGGAATTGTGCCTGATCAAGTTTCAGCGTACCCGCAACTTTCTTCATTGATTTAATCTGTGCAGAACCACCTACGCGTGATACAGATATACCCACGTTGATAGCCGGACGGATACCCGAGTTGAAGAGGTTTGTTTCCAGGAATATCTGACCGTCTGTGATCGAGATCACATTCGTAGGGATATAGGCTGATACGTCACCCGCTTGTGTTTCAATAATAGGAAGTGCTGTTAATGAACCACCGCCTTTTACCAGGTGCTTGATAGAAGCAGGGAGGTCGTTCATGTTTTTCGCAATCGCATCGTTGTTGATAACTTTCGCAGCTCTCTCCAACAGACGAGAGTGAAGATAGAATACGTCACCAGGATAAGCTTCGCGTCCAGGAGGTCTTCTCAAAAGAAGAGACACTTCACGGTATGCAACCGCTTGCTTTGACAAGTCATCGTAAACAACCAGCGCAGGACGACCGGTGTCACGGAAGAATTCGCCGATAGCAGCACCTGTGAACGGCGCGAAGAATTGCATAGGCGCAGGATCAGAAGCTGATGCTGATACAATTACAGTATAGGGAAGAGCGCCTGCTTTTTCAAGGGCGGCAGCAACACCTGCTACTGTTGAAGCTTTCTGACCGATTGCTACATATATACAGTATACAGGCTGTCCTTTTTCGTAGAATTCTTTTTGGTTGATGATGGTATCCAACGCAACAGCAGTCTTACCAGTCTGACGATCACCAATGATCAACTCGCGCTGACCACGACCGATCGGAATCATTGCATCAATCGCTTTGATACCGGTTTGCAGCGGCTCGTTCACTGGCTGACGGTAGATTACACCAGGAGCTTTGCGCTCCAGTGGCATTTCATACAGGTCGCCTTTCAGCGGGCCTTTTCCGTCAACCGGAGCACCCAACGTATCGACTACACGACCCAGCATACCATCGCCTACTTTTACAGAAGCGATCTTACCGGTGCGCTTTACAGTATCGCCTTCGCGAATACCTTTAGAATCACCCAGCAATACAGCACCTACGTTATCTTCTTCCAGGTTCAGTACAAGTGCCTTGAGTCCTGTTTCAAACTCCAGCAACTCACCGGCCTGCGCCTGCGTAAGTCCATAAATACGAGCCACACCGTCACCTACGGTGAGTACGGTTCCCACTTCTTCAAGTTGAGCTTCCGTACGGGACTGAGAAAGTTGTTCGCGTAAAATCGCTGATACTTCTTCTGGTCTGATCTCTGCCATGATATCGTTAGTCGTTAAGTCGTTATTAATTTTATTACTTTCAGGGGGTACGTTAAAATTCTTTCACGTATGGGTTCTCGCTGAATTTTACTTTCAGGGCTTTCAGCTTGTTCTTGATCGATGTGTCGATCTGCTTGTCGCCTACTTCCAGTACAAATCCACCGATCATATCTTTATCCACTCTCTCTAACAGCTCTACCTGCTTCTGTTTGCTCAGATCTTTTACGATCTGCTCGAACTCTGCTTTGAGCTTGGCATCCAGTGGTACAGCGGTAGTAATGGTAGCCTTGCGGATACCTTTATAGTCGTTGTAGGCATTATGGAATTCTTTTGCTATAGCAGGCAAAAGAGGCTCACGGTTTTTCTTCGTAATGATATCGAAGATAGACATGGTAAGCGGATGTACTTTTCCTTTGAAAAGAGCCTCCAGTATGTCTCTCTTCTTATCGTGCTTGATAATAGGATTTCTCAGCAGCAGCTCGAAATCGCGATTGCTTTCAACCGTCTTGTCGAACAACTGCATATCAGCATGAACCTGGTCCAATGCGTTTTGCTCCACGGCCAAACCGAGGAGGGACTTTACATATCGCGATGCTGCCCGTGAATCCGCCATGACCTTAGTTTACTTTAATGTCTTTAACGTAGCTTTCCACAAGCTCTTTCTGAGCCTTGTCGTCAGTGAGATTTTTCTTCATCAGTTTCTCAGCTACTTCCAATGAGAACAACGCTACCTGTGTTCTTACTTCTTTTAAAGCAGCCTGCTTTTCGATGTTGATGGCAGCACGGGCTTCTTCAATAATTTTATCAGCTGATTTTTTCGCTTCCACCTGTGCATCATCTTTTATTCTGTTGGAAGCTTCGCGTGCTTCGCGCAGAATCTTGTCGCGCTCCTCACGTGCTTCTTTCAAAAGTTTTTCATTATCAGATTTAAGCTGTGCCATTTCCAGGCGGGCTCTCTCTGCTGTTGACAATGCATCCTGAATAGATGTTTCACGTTCTTTCAGGGAGTTGATGATGGGTTTCCACGCGAGTTTGCTTAAGAGGAAAAACAGACCTACAAAAACAATTAACTGCCAAATGATAAGTCCCGTGCCGGGGGTAAGAAGTTCCATATCTTTATTTAAAGTCTGGTGTAGTTACATAAGTAAGAAACCTGCCCGGCCAAGTGCCTAAGACAGGTTTCTAAAGCTTTTTAGCCCTTGAACGAAATCAACAAGCAAATTACAAGCGCAAAGAGAGCAGCCACCTCGATAAGAGCGGCAATGATCAACATCGCACCCTGGATTTTACCAGAAGCTTCAGGCTGACGAGCCATACCTTCCATAGCAGAGCCACCGATTTTACCGATACCAATTCCAGCGCCAATTGCTGCCAGACCTGCACCGATACCAGCGCCCATGATTGCATAGCTGATGTCCAATAAAAGTGCTAATAACATAGTGTTAATATTTAAGTGTGAAACAAACCCCGCCAACTCCATTGGCAGGGAAATCTTTAAATCTATTAATGATGATCGTGGTCATGGTCTGCTATAGCCATACCAATGTATAACGATGTGAACAACGTAAATACATAGGCCTGTATACCTGCCACCAACAACTCGATCAAACTGATAAACAATACAATGAGCGATGACCCGAAACCTACCCAGATGCTTCCGAAAATGAAGGTCAAGCAAATCAAACTTAATAATACAATGTGACCAGCCGTGATCGCCACGAAAAGACGTATCGTCAGGGAAATCGGCTTGGTAAATATACCGATGATTTCTACCGGCAGAATTACAAGACGCAACGGCAAGGGTACACCCGGTGTCCAGAAAATGTGCGACCAGTATGCTTTATTACCATTCACATTTGTAATGATGAATGTTAACAATGCAAGCGTGAGTGTTACGGCGATGTTACCGGTGAGATTACCAGCACCGGGGAGAAGACCCAACAGGTTTCCGAACAGGATGAAGAAGAAAAGGGTGAGCATGTACGGGAGAAATTTCTCGTAGTGATGGCCGATGTTTGGTTTCACTACTTCATCGCGTACAAAAAGAATAATTGGTTCAAAGAAAGATTGGATGCCTTTGGGAGCTTTGCCCGTATTTGTTTTATATCCTTTTGCCACTGCTAAAAATACAATCACCAATAAAACAGCATTGATGAGAAGCATGGCTACGTTCTTGGTGATGGAAAGATCCAGCACAGCTTTGCCGGTACTGGTTTCTATAATGTGATTGTGCTCGAGTTTAAGGCCTTCGTGTTCAACAGAAGGGTTGTGATGTTCATCGTAAAAATGGTGCGATGAAAACACTTTTAACCCATTGCTGGTATAGGCGATGACAGGGAGATAGATTGTGCCATAATGGCCTTCGAACAAATGCCAGATGTGGTCGTCCATTACGTGATGAAGAATCACTGCACCGGCATCAAATTCCTTTTCATCAGTAGACTCGTGATTGGCAAACTCAGGCATCGGTTCTTCCTGTGCGTTAGCAACAGAAAAAGCTAAAACTGACAACAGGCCGAGTACAAAAATTCGTCTTAAAATGCTGGAGAAAACGCTCATTTTGGCTTATTTCGGAGGCTTTTTAAATCCGACCGCAAAGGTATTAATTATACCACCACAAAAAAATGTTTTGGAAAATATTTGGCCTCCGCAAATGCTTTATCCGCGTGTGATTTTTCGATACAGAAAGGCAATCTCCAAGGCAGTAAAAATGAAGTAGACGATCATGAAAAAGACCACGTTGGCAGCTGCCCCGGCCTTGTCTTCCAGGATCACAAAAACATTATAGGCACCATACGCCAACAGCTTTACCGCCATGGTGAGCAGGTATAACTGCACAAAAAAGGCAGGCTTATCGATCTTGTACAGATAGCGGTAGATCATCGCTGTGCTAAATACCAGAAAGATGAGGGTTTGGTAAAAAAAAGAAGGCTGAAATTTTACCAACATCAACGAGAGTCCGGCCAGCGCACACGCACAGAGAATTAAAGTAATGAGGAACCGGATCAAGAAATTCTATTTGTTAAGGTCAGTGGATTGATTGGTTTGCCGGCTATGTTTGATTGTTGCCAATACGTCTTCCAAATCCTGATCATGCAATTCGCGATCCGCTTGCAGGAAGTCTTTGCTATGACACCGTTTTGCATTCGCAATCAGGTTTCGTATGGATTGCAGTAACTCCGGATCATTGATCTCTTTCAGTTCTTCCAGCAGCAGCGATTTCTCCCTTTCAATATCCATGAAGATGGTGCTTACGAGTCTTTTTGTATTGACCGGTATACCTGGTACATCATGCCTCCAAAAGCAAGGAAGCCGAACAACAACATGAATGCAGGAAACTTGAGGTGAAGATATCGGTCTAGCAGATATCCCAGCCATCCGAAGAAACCGATAACTACCAGTAACTGAACAGCCAGGCTGCTATATTTAAGGTAATTGTTATACGGTTTTGATTTCTGGTTGTGGGACGGCTCTGGAGAGTCCATTATCAGCACCTATTTTAATATCTTTTACTACGGCTCCCATTTTGCAGGAACCATTGAATATCGCTCCCGGCTCTACTACCATTTTACCAGTTATAATATCTCCATTTATAATGGCAGTAGCCTTCAATACCAACAATTCAGATATCTCAATCTTGCCTTTTATTTCTCCTTCGATATCTGCGTTTTGTGCCATGATATTTCCCTGTACATGTGACTGAGGCCCGAGAGCAACTTTTGATTTCGATTTAATATTACCAGTTATTTTGCCTTCAATGCGAATATTGCCATAAGTCTCAATATTACCCTCCAGGTAAGTGCCCTTGCCAATGGTATTGCTTGAGTTGCTGATCTCATCGGCTGCGCGTTTTTGTTCTTTTGAAGTTAGCATGACGTTTCTGGTTTAAAAAGTTACAAATTCTTCCGGGTTCAATGAATTCCCATTGTACCACAGTTCAAAGTGCAAGTGTGGCCCATTGGTGAGTTCACCGCTATTGCCAACTATGGAGATAATCTCTCCGCCATTTACAAAAGTACCAACTTTTTTCATCAGTTGCGCATTGTGTTTGTAAGCGGAAATCAGGTTGCCCCTGTGCTGTATCATAATCACATAGCCGGAGTCTTGTGTCCACGATGAAAATACAACGGTACCATCGGCAATACATTTCACAGGTTCATTTGCCTTTGCTACCACATCCACTCCCATGTGTCCTTTGGCAACATTGTAAGGATCAGAAACAAAACCACTTATCGGCGAATAGAAAAAAGTCTCCTGCAGGTCGCGGTATTTTACATTGGCCAATGTTATTAAAGAGAGATCTGATTTTTCAAACTCTTTTCGGAACGATGAGTCCGAAGCAGTAGCTCCCAGGTTGGCGGGTTTGGTTACCGACTGGCTTTCCGTTTTCATATCCCTTGCAGGATCTTTAAAATTGCTGGTATCACCACTTAGTACACGTTGAAAATTAGCAATGAACCGTTCCTTTTGTTCAATCTCAATTGCCAATGAATCAACCTTGTTGCCCAGGTCAAGCAGCTGCTGATTCAAAACCATCTGCTCATGTTTAGGATCAAACCATTTTGCAAGAATAGTCTTGGCCATGAAGAGGCTCATCACGAACAGGCCGGTAAACAAAATCACCGAAAAAAGAATAACTTTCGAATAGGTAAAACCCAGACTGGTTTTTTCGGCGAAGTTCTCTTCGTTGCGAATGATCAGTTGATAGCGGGTGGTAAGCCAGTTCGATAATGTTTTCTTTGGTTTCATTCAGCAGATGAAATTGATTTTCGCTTTTTTGCACAAAATTAGATATTCCAATCCATTAAAATATGGAATGTCAGATTTTTGCGTTTTACCATCACAAATAGCAGTTGATTGAAGATCCTCATCCGATACCTCATCGTTCTCTTTGTTCTTGTCCTGTTAAAGGGTTGCGCATCCGAAAGAAACACATGGACTAGTAAAGCCTATCATAATACTACTGCACACTTCAACGGCTATTTCTATGCACGCGAAGAACTGAACAAGGTTGACAAAACCATCTGGTCAAATCTTAAAGATGATTACAATCGCGTACTCCGGCTTTATCCGGCATTGGATTCAACACTCGCCAAAAGTTACGATAAGGAAATTCAGGAGGCTATCAAGATGGCATCGATCTCCATACAACGGCACCCCCGGAGCAAATGGGTTGACGACAACTATATTCTTGTTGGCCGCGCCCGATTATATAGTCTTGATTGGGGAAATGCGATTGAAACATTCAAATATGTAAATAACCCAAAGCTTACAAAAGATAAGGATGCACGCCATCGTGCGCTCATTCATCTTATTCGCACATTCGTAGAGCATAAAGAATTTAACAATGCACAGGCTGCTATCGATTATGTTCAGAAAGAAGATCTGAACAAAGTGAATCAGAAAAGTTTTCTATTGGAGAAAGCATACTTTCATCAGGAGCAGGGAGATTTAGACAACATGGTGCGAAGCCTGACACAAGCCGTGCCTATGTTAAAGAAACGCGATAAACCCGGAAGAATTTACTTCATCATCGGCCAGGTATATCAGAAGCTTGGCTTCGAAGCAGAAGCCTATAATTACTACAAGAAATGTCTCGGTACGAACCCTGAATATGAAGTAGACTTTTATGCTCGCCTGTATATGGCACAGGTAACGGAGATCTCGCGAAGCAAAGATGTGAACGCTGCACGCAAGTCGTTTAAAAAATTATTGAAGGATGGCAAGAACAAAGACTTCAAAGACAAGATATACTATGAGATGGGTGTATTTGAATTGAAGCAGAAGAATCTGAATGAAGCGATCACCGATCTTAATCGATCCGTTCGCGAAGGAAGCAACAGACGCATCGATGGCGAAGCTTATCTGCGACTGGGCGAAATATATTATGATACGCTTCACAAATATGAATTGTCGCAAGCATATTACGACAGTGCCATCAGTGCATTACCGAAAGACTATGAAGGCTATGCAAGGATCAAAGCGCGTCAGGAAATACTTGATGAATTTGTTACACAGATCAACACTATAAAATGGCAAGACAGTTTGCTTGCCATGGCTTCGCTTGATTCAACCCACCTGCGCACCCGCATCGACTCTGCCTACCAGGCAAAAAAAGCAGCCGATGAAAAAAAAGCTGGCAAGAAAAAGAAACGATCTAACCGGATTGAGATCGATGAAAACACAAACAATGGACTATTCGACACAGCAGAAGATCAACAAGCTGATGCATCATCCAACTCAACAGAGGAAAATGCAGACTGGTATTTTGGAAATCCTTCGGCCATGTCGCTGGGGCAATCGGAGTTCAAGCGTATCTGGGGAGATTTGCCGTTAGAAGATAACTGGCGAAGATCGTTGCGAGCAAATGCTACCGGTGTTAACCGGCAAGCTGAGACACAGGAAACCCAGACTTCTACGCAACCAGCAGATGTAACAACACCACCCGATCCGGTAGCAGCAGAGTATGATCGCGTGAACAAACAAATTCCGCGAACTGAAGAACAAAAGAAAGAAGCTTACAAAAAAATAGAGGACGCCTACTTCAAGCTGGGTGATATTTACTATTTCAAACTTCTAGAAAACGACAACGCTGTTAATTCTTATACTACACTCTTAAAGCGTTTTCCCGAAACGGACTACGAACCGGAAGTTCTGTATAAATTATACCTCATTACAAAAGACTCTAATCCATCCAAAGCCGAAGAGTATGCTTCGCAGTTAAAACGGAAGTATCCTGAATCTACTTTTGCAAAAATTCTGGTGAACCCAAATTACCTGCAGGAATCCAGCCTCGCTGTAGAGAAGCAAAAAGTACTTTACAAAACTGCATACGGGCATTTTCAAAATAAAGAATACAGAGCTGCGAATTCTGTAATTGATAACGCGCTTGCCTTAGGCCAAACATCTTTTGTACCTAACCTGGCAATGCTTCGTGTGCTGATTATTGGTGAAACAGAAGACGTAACAAAATACCAGTTTGAACTGGAGCAGTTTGCCAAAACATACCCGGAGAGCAGTTTGGCAGAGTATGCTAAAAAGCTTTTGAAAACCTCACAGGATTTCCAATTAACCCAAGAGAAAAGCCAGGGTATACAATACATCCGGTCCTTCGAGGAACCTCATTATTTTGTAATGGTATATTCAAAAGACGAGAGAATGTTTGCTTCCGCTGCACTGGAGAAATTCAATGATGCAAATTTCCGGGATCTTCGATTGAAGACAAGCAACCTGATCTTAAACGATGAATATACTCTTACGTTGGTAGACGGACTTACCCGCGTAAGCTCAGCCCTCGAATACATGCAAACATTTAACGAGAAGCTTCCTACACTCGCCGAACTGAAGAACCATAAATTCAATACCTTTGTAATTACGAAAGACAATTTCGATATCTTTTACAGAACAAAAGGTCTTGATGAGTACATTAAATTCTTCGAAAAAAATTACCCTGCAGGGAATCAATAGTCTTCTTCTGACACATAAGCCGTGGTTCAGAAAAGTTGTCAAAGCAATTTGGATTCTCTTCATCTGCGTAGTGCTGGGATTTCCATTGTATGTCTGGTCCGTGAGCAACGATCTGTTCGGGTTGTTCGGAGGGATGCCCAGTTTGAAAGCGATCGAAAATCCGGAAAACGATTTGTCATCCGAACTCATTTCTTCCGATGGCGTTTCTCTTGGTCGCTACTTTCGTTTTAATCGCAGTCAGGTTACGTATGATCAGCTGTCGCCACTGTTGGTAAAGACACTTATACTTTCTGAAGATCATCGTTTCTATGAACACTCAGGTCTTGATTTCTGGGCATACCCGCGCGTACTGTGGGGGTTGGTAACTTTCAGGAGTCAGGGAGGCGGAAGTACCATTACGCAACAACTTGCCAAAAATCTTTATACTCTTGAGCTGGATGGACCATTGGCCAAGCTTGGTAAATATCCACGAAGAATTATCCAGAAGACAAAAGAGTGGGCTATCTCCCATCAGCTTGAAAAGAATTATACAAAGGAAGAGATCATTACTATGTATCTCAACACGATCGAGTTCAGCAGCAATGCGTATGGCATTAAGGTAGCATGCGAAACATACTTTGATAAACAACCCGATAGTCTCAACCTGCAGGAAGCTGCCGTTATTGTAGGCATGTGCCAAAATCCATCGCTATATAATCCGCAACGTTTTCCCGAAAACGCTTTAAAGAAAAGAAACCAGGTTCTTTATAAACTATATGATCATGGATTCATCAGTAAAAATGAATTTGATTCGTTGAAGATTCTTCCCATCGAGCTGAAGTTTGCCGTTCAAAACCAGAATCAGGGTATAGCTACTTATTTCCGCAACGTACTGCGCAATGAGTTGATCGGGTGGTGTAAAGACCATGGTTATGACTTGTGGGAATCCGGTCTTAAAATATATACTACTATTGACAGTAAGATGCAGCGGTACGCAGAAGAGGCAATGATAGCACACATGTCGAAATTGCAGAAGCAGTTTGACAGAGAATGGAAACAACGAAACCGTAATCCGTGGGTAGATGATGAGACTGGTGGAGAAATAAAGAATTTCCTTCAGAAGAAGATCAAACGTACAGGAACGTATAGAAGCCTAGTAGAACGTTTTGGTGCCGACTCGGATTCAATAGATGTACTGCTGAACAAAAAACGGCCGATGACAATCTTTACCTGGAAAGGTGAGCGCGATACATTGTTCAGCTCGATGGACTCACTTAATTATTATAATCGTTTTCTTCAAACCGGCCTGATGTCGATGGACCCGAAAACAGGAGCTATTAAAGCATGGGTAGGTGGCATCAATCACAAATACTTCAAGTACGACCACGTGCGACAGGGAACACGTCAGCCTGGTTCAACATTCAAACCTTTTGTTTACGGCACTGCCATCGAAGCAGGATACTCACCTTGTTTGAAATTACTGGATATATCGCCAACCATTAAAGTTTCGGGTGGAACATGGCGCCCCAAAAATTCAGATGGAGGGTATGGCAGTGGTGAGGAAATGACCATACGACAGGCCATGGCCCGTTCTATCAACTCTATCACGGCGCAGATGATCGACCGGGTTAAACCAGAGAACGTTGTTGACTTTGCAAAACGACTGGGTATAACCAGTCCGTTGGAAGCGGTTCCTTCACTATGTCTCGGCACGAGTGATGTATCACTCTACGAAATGGTCGCAGCATACTGCAGCTTTGTTAATCTTGGTATATATATAGAGCCGTACTACATCACGCGTATTGAGGACAAGAACGGAAATGTAATTGCCAACTTTGTACCAAAAACGCGCCAGGCGATGGATGAACAGACTGCCTATAAAATGATATACATGCTGGAGGGTGGTGTTACAGATGAGCTGGGTACATCCAGAGGATTGAGCTATGATCTGAAAGTTGATAATGAAATCGGTGGAAAAACAGGAACAACCAACAAGGCTTCGGATGGATGGTTCATGGGCATTACACACAACCTCGTAACAGGTGTGTGGGTAGGCGGAGATGAAAGAAGTATACACTTTCCTTCATGGGATTTTGGACAAGGTTCCAAGAGTGCGCGTCCAATCTGGGATGGTTTCATGACACGAGTGTATCGCGATAAAAATATAGGCTATGGCAAAGGTTATTTCAGGCGCCCGGCTACAGGTCTTGACATGACTCTTGATTGCAGCCAACACGTAAGAGTATCATCAGATTCTACGGTTGAGGTAAATGATGAGGACGCCTGGGACAGGCCTCGTTATTAAATAGAAGTGTTAAGGTTATACATTGACAGTTTGCGTTTAAACGTAAACACATAAGCATTTTAATACGTGAACACGTAATATATGGATTCATTAAAAGAAGCGGTAAGTCTGTTGCCAGAGTCACCTGGTGTCTACCGCTTCTACGATGCAGATGACATACTGATCTATGTTGGCAAGGCCAAGAGTATCAAGAAAAGAGTAAGCAGCTACTTCTCAAAAAGTACGGGCGTAAACCGCAAAACGCTGAAGCTGGTTTCTGAGATTAGGAGAATTGATTACACGGTTTCCAATACTGAATTCGATGCGTTATTGCTTGAGAACAACTTTATTAAGCAGAATCAGCCCAAGTATAACATTCTGCTAAAGGATGATAAGACATTCCCCTATATTTGCATTCTGAAGGAGCGGTTTCCACGCATCATCTACACACGCAAGTATATACCTCAGCAAGGTGAATATTTCGGCCCTTATTCGAGTGTAGTGGCCATGAAGAATGTACTCGAATTGGTACGGAAATTATATACTATACGTACCTGCAATCTCTTGCTCAGCGCGGCCAATGTTGAGCAGAAAAAATTCAAGGTATGTCTGGAATACCATATCGGAAATTGCAAAGGACCTTGCGAAGGCTTTCAAGCAGAGCAATCTTATTCAGATGAGATCGAACAAGCACGAAACATCCTGAAAGGAAATATCAGTATCGTTTATCAATACTTTACGGATGCCATGAAAAGTGCTGCTGCCGCTATGGAATTTGAGCGAGCACAAGCATTCAAGGAGAGGCTTGATACACTGGAACGCTTCCAGATCAAATCCCTCGTTGTTAATCGCGATCTAACCGATATAGATGTATTTACCATTACCAGCGTAGAATCATACGCTTATGTAAACTATTTGCAGATCAAAGAAGGCTCTATCATTTTCTCCAAAACAGTGGAACTGAAAAAGAAATTGGATGAGCCTGACGAAGAACTATTAAGTATAGCTGCAGTTGAGCTGCGCGAGCAAACGCATAGTCCGAACCGAACTATACTTAGTAACATCCCCATTATCGTACTGGAAGATGGTGTTGAAAATGTAATTCCTAAGATCGGCGATAAAAAGAAGCTGATCGCGCTCTCATTAAAAAACGCTTTGGAACTCCGAAAGGAAAAAGAGATACTGCGCGAAGGAAAAAAATCGAAACAAAAAGAAGTACTCATCACATTGCAAAATGATATGAAGCTTCCAACACTTCCATCGGTTATAGAATGTTTTGATAACTCAAACTTTCAGGGCACAACACCTGTAGCTTCTATGGTACGTTTTGTAGATGGTAAAGCTGATAAAAAGGGGTACAGGCATTTCAACATTAAAACAGTGGAGGGTCCGAACGATTTCGCTTCAATGAAAGAGATCGTTGGCCGCAGGTATAAACGTTTGATGGAAGAAAGCACTAAGTTACCAGATCTCATTCTTGTAGATGGTGGCAAAGGACAGCTAAGCAGTGCCTGTGAAGCATTAAAAAAATTAGGTGTTTATGGGCAGGTGCCAATAGCTGGTATCGCAAAAAAATTAGAAGAGATATACTATCCCGAAGATCCTTTGCCTCTGCATATAAATAAGAAGTCACAAGGTTTGTTACTGCTTCAACAAATTCGTGACGAAGCGCACCGTTTCGCGATAACATTCCATCGCCAGAAAAGGAGTAAAACACAACTCATCTCGGAGCTTGAAGGTTTAGAGGGCATTGGCAAAAAGACTACTGAAAAGTTACTTCAACACTTTAAGTCTGTAAAGAAAATCAAGGAAGCTCCCATCGAGGAGATCGCGAAGATTACAGGAATGAAAAAAGCAGAATTGATAAAACGCTAAAAAGAAAAAGGAGGCTTTCGCCTCCTTTCAATATCAAAGAGCAAAACTTAAAACTCCCACAAGTTATGCTCTTTTTCCATGAGCATCATTTCCGTCCACTCGCGAGCCCAAACACCTTCACGGTATGGCCTGCCGTTAGCGCGGTATGTGTCGTCAATTGTTTCGTCATCAGGGTTCTGTACTTTATAGATAGTACCATGAAACAATCTGAGCAGGAATGCATCCGCAAAATTTTTGTTTTGCGCAGTGTTCTGCCAGTTGAACCATACTGCTTTTGGAATGTTGTTCCTGAACAGTTTTTCCAGATCCTTATACTTAAACCATCCTAATGAAACATCAATACCCGTATTTGTCTTAGCACCAGGAATAATGATTTCAAGTGCCTGAATATCGTAATACAGTCTTGATCTTCTTCTATCGAAGATAATATCTTCAACCATGTGAACATTGCTCATGTCTGCTACCTGGTATTCTATACCACTGCCTTGAGAGGTTACCGCCCAGTCATCGTCTGAGTTTTCAGAACCAGGCTCAACACCTTTATTGTCGCGAAGGGCTCTATAATTTTTACCCTTGTGAGTACACATATCGTCAGTATACCAGTCACGTCCAGGCTCCCATGCGTCAAAAGCCTGAGCTTGTTCAGCTACAAGTCTTCCGATGAAATCCTCTTTAGAGATTTTGGTAGTCAGTGAATCGGAAGCGTAAATGTCAGTTATTTCCCCAGACTTTACACCTTCGGAAATTAACCGGCTTAGTTCACCATTCTTTGCAAAGAAACCTTTGTTCTGTTTTTCCTTCAGATCAATGTTCCTCCATACGCGCACTTTGTAATGTTGTTCATACAAAGGAATGGGGTTAATGGAATTGGGGTTGTATTGAACCTCCAAATCCTGCACCTCTTGTGCTTGCGCCACAAAACAGACTGCCGAAATCGCTGCAAAAAATATTATCTTCTTCATAACAATGTTTTAGTTCACAGGAATCATGATGATACCGCTTGAACCTTTAGGAGTTACTTTTTCTTCTTCTTCCTTATAGGTTCTGCGCACTACATCCTTGATATCGATAACGATACGATCGCCCGGGCGAGCCTGGCTGATCCAAGAACGCAGGTCTGGGTTTTCATTCGTTGCATTCATACGCTGTACACCTGCAGTTCCACGACCCAGGATAAGTTCAGCACGCTTAATTCTGTAACGTGCATCCTTAGGAACCTCTTCCTTGAAGTTAGACTCTGGCTCAGCCACAATACGCAGGTTACCAAGTTGGTTTGCACGGATACCGTTTCTCAAATCAACCGGTGTTGTACCGATGTACGCTATATATTTTGGATCTGGTACATTTTTCACATCAAACGGCTGATTACCGATCGGAGCACCACCGTTGCTTACAGCAACCGTAATTTTACGTTGCTTCGGTATGATCGTTACACGACCAGGCTTATCACCTTTCACAATTTCAGCGGCACCACCGGCAGAGAATGAAGGGTTGTAGTTAGTACCCAATGCAGGTACTTCGATATTTACAATGTTACCACAGTTCATGTAGAGAGTAGGAGCATTACCTGTTGTTACACGAATTACAGGCTGCGCCACCAGATATTCCATATCTTTCTCATAAGGCTGACCATCGATCATAATTCTTGCTTTGAAAGACTGTTTTGAGTATCCGTCTTTGTCGAAGCTGCTCGCTCTAGCGACGAATTCAACTTTACCCATCTTAACACCACCTTCATCTACCACCTGAAGCTTTTGTCCATTGTAGTACATTTCAGGAGTAATCGCAGAAGATGAAGCCGTGATGAACATATCAGCCTGATATTTTGCACCAGCTGCTACTACTGTTGATACAGGGCGAACCATTGGTACAATTTTATCGAATTTCACTACAGCAGCACCAGCCTTCTTTGCTAACTCATCCAGCGCAAGAGCTTCATTTGCAAGAATCTCAGTCTGAATTTGTGTTACAGAAGCGTAAGCGGCTACAGGAGGCGTGTTCTCGAATGTGAACGTCAGGAAGTCCTTATTCGCGTGCTTCTCGTCATTTTTAAAAGCATCCATATCCTTGGGCGCCTTTGCGAGCGTAGCGAATTTTCTTCCGCTTAATTCTTCAAGTTTCTTCGTGTACTCGTTCAGTTTCTTCTGAAACTCAACCCCTACACCTGTAGATTTGTCAATCATCATGGTTGCAACCTTAGAGCTATGGTCATTGATGAATCCTTCATCAATTTTTGTTGCTCCAGACTCGTCCATCATTTTCTTTTTGACACCGTCTACATATTTTACCATATCAGCTGCAAGCTGACGTACTTTTTTAGCATTTTCAACAGCTGCAACTATTTCCGGTTTGTTACTTTTAGAACCATCGGTCACGATCTGACCAAGTTGAGCTTCGTTCTTCGCAGAACTTTCTTTAATAAGTCCTTCCAGGGTACCGTTGATGATGGCGAATTTTTCAAGCACCGCGTTACTTACTTGCAGCGCGAGGAGCGCAGTAAGTACCAGGTACATCATACCAATCATCTTCTGCCTGGGGGTTTCCTTTCCACCTGCCATTGTTGGTTGTTTTAAATTTTAACGATAGAAACCTTCAAACATTATTATTTCTGGCCGCTGCCTCTCATAGCCGTCAGCATACTTCCGTATACATTGTTGAGAGCAGTCAGGTTATCGGTAAGCTTACCAAGTTCAGTAGTGAATTTCGCTGTGTTATCACCAACTTTGGAAAGTCCGTTCATAGCACCAGTCAGACTTTCGTAGAACTTGTTCATATTCTTAACATGGCTATCAGCATCTTTCAATTCCATCTCATATACAGAATTCAGAGCAGCCAGATTTTTAGTTACTTTTTGTACTTGTGAATGATATTCACCAGCATCTTTAGAAGCCTCAGACATGCTTGACACAGCCTTGATTGCTACATCGTATGACTTGTTCATTTCCAGCAACTGGCCAGAAGCTTTCTTTACGTTATTAGCATAGTCATTTGTAGCAACTGCTGCATCGGAAAGGTTTGACATTTTCTTAGCAGATTCAGCCAAGTTGGTCAGTCCCTTGCCAAGGCTATCTAACAGCTCAGGTCCGATTTTAGCTTTTTCCAATGAAGCATCGAGTTGTTGAGTCAACGATGCTGTTGGTTTGTTTGATATTCTTGTAGGAGTTGCGGGGGCTTCGTAATCTTCTGAAAGTTCAGGATATACTTTAGACCAATCTGGTTCCTGGTGAGGCGGCTCGAAAGCGCTAAGAAAGAAGATGACAGCTTCTGTTGTAAGACCGATCATCAGCATTTGGTCAGCACCTGTTAAGTGAAGGATTTTGAATAAAGCTCCAATAATTACTACTGCAGCACCGATACCGTATATTTTAGGCATGATGGTTTTGTAGAGAAGCTCGGTAAATCCGCCTTTTTTCTTGCTCATTTTCGTAATGGTTTAAGTTTTTGCCTTTTGATAAAGATAGATAGAGTTTTCAACTATTAAAATTCCTGTCCTGAAGAGCGACCCAAGTGAGTCATAGCACATCTAAATCCAATATACGCTCTGGTGGAATCTTTAAATTCATAGGTACGAGTACCTGTTTCGAGATAATAAGCAACGTCTTTCCAAGAACCTCCGCGAACAACTTTCTTAGGCGGAATTTTTGGATTGTATTGTGATCCTTCAGGGTTAGTTCTAGGATCTATATACTGCGGGTTCAAATCCCAAACTGTTGGAACAGATGCAGGATTGAAGTCGTCAAGGCACCATTCAGAAACGTTACCTGCCATATCATACAAGCCGTAATCGTTAGGGAAGTAAGCTTGAACGGGAGATGTGTAGGCAAAACCATCGTCGTAGAAGTTACCGCGACCAGGTTTAAAGTTTGCCAGCATACAACCTTTCGAGTTACGAATGTATGGATTACCCCAAGGATATTTAGCCATGTCGCGACCACCGCGCGCCGCATATTCCCATTCAGCTTCAGAAGGCAGACGGAATGCAGGCATCTGGAAATCGCCAACGCTTTTTCTGTAGTCGTTCAGATAAGCGGTTCTCCATTTTCCAAAGAACACAGCAGCATCCCAGTTAACACCTACTACCGGATAATCATCATAACCAGGGTGCCAGTAATAGTAATCCTGAATAGGGTCTCCCATGTGGTGGGAAAAGTCGCGAACCCACGCAGAAGTATCCGGATAATATTTTTGACGGAATGTTTCAGCATCTACTGTTTCGAAGCCTTCAATTGTTCCGTTGTCAACAAGGAAGAAATTCGTGAACTGACGATACTCGTTGTTGGTTATTTCAGTATCATCCATAAAGAATGAACCAATGGTAACCTGCTTGTTGAAATTGATTTGTGTAGATGCCGGGTCTTCATCAGCCTGACCCATGTGGAAAGTACCTGCAGGTATTGGCACCATTCCGTACGGAATTGTCATTACCCAACCTTCGCGGCCTGGAACTCCAACGAGTTCACCCTGGTCGTTGCCGCCACCTTTACCACCTCCTAGGCCCAGCAGGCCGCACGCACTGGCCACTGCTCCTGAAAGCACTAACACTACTTTTGAAAGAACCGATTTATTCATACTGCTATCTCAGTTTGTCTATGCTAAAAAATTTTTGGGGACGAAAGTTACTTCTTATTCGCTTTATTTTTTGAAGAAAGTAGATACAAATTCCATAAATTCTTAAAAATACCAAAATCAAATGTCGCTTAGTGTCTGTACCTAGGGGTTCGAACGACTTTTTTACCGCTACCCGGATTCACTGGCAAATCGTAGCTAAGCATTACTTCAAGTGAGAAGTTATCCTTGGCCTGGCGGTCTTTAATTATAAAGTCAATACCCGTTCCTAATTTCAGCGATTTATCCTTCAAGAGAGCATATCCTAACAACAAGCTTCCCGCCTCACCTTGCCTAAACGCTAATCCGCCCCACATCGTATCTTTTAGATAGGCAATGCCGGCAAAATCCAGCTGAGTCTTATTTAAATCCGTCCGAACAGCAGCGCTGAATTGCACACGCAGATCAAAACTAACTTCGTAGAAATATCCGCCGGTAACGTTGATATGATTTTCCAATGCTCCTCTTACACTGTCTGCTCCAAAATCAAATCGAGAGCGCAGCAAGTGATTAAATCCCACACCTAAATAGTATTTTTCGGCACGGTAAAAGAGACCTAAACCAAGGTCAGGGCGTACCTGCGATTCTTTGCCCTCCACGATAAGATTATCGCCATCATCTATATATCGGTAATATTTACCATTTATTGATTGAGAGTAAAGACCTGCTTTTATACCTATACTTAGTTTTGATTCTTTTATACCAAGGTGATACGCATACATTGCCTGTGCTTCAAGGTTGTTTTGCGGGCCGAGCTTGTCATTCATCACGTACGCTCCGAAACCACTTCTTAAGCGGTATATAGGCGTATTAAAGCTAACCATTTGCGTGGTAGGGGCACCGCCATCACCGAAGCTGGATTGATACCCAAGCCACTGGCTTCTGTGAATGGCCGTTATGCGGGTTACCCCATCAACACCTGCGTAGGCAGGCGTCATGTACAGGTTATTGAACATGTACTGGGTAAACAAGGGATCTTGCTGAGCAAAAACACCTGATCCAGTCAGTGCTAACAGGAGGGTATAAAAAATCTTTTTCAGCATTGAGGTTAAAAAGTAGATTTAAAGTAAATGCTTTTTTACGACACTATCAACAAATGTAATTAAAGTGTAATAAAAAATGTGACTTTATAATATTCAATGAATGAAGCAGTTATTTGTTCAAACCGATGGCCAAATGATACCACTTATCGCCCATGCCAAAACGATAAATGATTGACGATGTGAGCACTAACTTTTATTCAAACACTAAATTATTTCTCTACTTTATGCCGTTGGCCTTCTTTATATAGAGCTCAAGGGCCCCCGTCATAGAAGGCGCATTTGGAAGAGGTGCCTCGATGTCGAGGAGCAGGCCGGCATCACGAACTGCTTTTGCCGTTGTAGGACCAAACGCAGCAATCCGGGTATTATTTTGTTTAAACTCCGGGAAGTTAACAAACAACGAGTTAATCCCCGATGGGCTAAAGAAGGCAAGTATATCATAGAATACTTCTTTCAGATCTGAAAGATCAGCCGCTACGGTATGGTAAATGATCGCCTCTGTATAATTGTATCCACCATCCTTCAGAAAATCCGGGATGTCATTCTTACGGATATCGGAGCATGGGAAAAGGTATTTTTCATTTTTGTGCTTCTTCAGAATCTCGAGAAGATCCTGAGCTGTCTTCAGGCCTGTGAATATCTTGCGCTTACGAATCACGATGTATTTCTGAAGATAGTTTGATGTCTGTTCAGAAATACAGAAGTACTTCATTTCAGGAGGCATTTCGATCTTCAACTCCTGGCAGATATGGAAAAAATGATCTACCGCATTGCGACTTGTAAAAATAATGGCGGTGTGATTGAGGATATCAATCTTCTGTTTCCGGAACTCCTTTACAGGCACTGGCTCCACCTGAATGAATGGACGAAAGTCTATTTTCAGATTGTATTTTTCAGCAAGCTTTAAGTATGGAGAGTTAGCATCTGCCGGAGCTTCTTGGGTTACCAGAATGCTTTTCACTTTGCGCATTCTGTCAGTAGCAATTTCACTCATATCAACACGTAGACGAATTCAGGCTAATTGTACAATACCTTAAGTGTAATCAGAAAGGGTATCAATTCTGTGGCACAAATGTACGAAAATAAATGAAACATAGATTGTCCCATTTTGTTACTTAGTTTCAAACCGATCAGGATCATCCAACCGGCCAACACCCACGATAAAAGTTTTAGCAGAAGCGAGAAGAATTTCACTTGCTGGCCGTGCATGATAAAATAAACTGACAGCACGATGGTGAGTGCTCCGAAAAATATCAGCACCATGCGCACCCAGTTAAAAAAATGCACACCAGCTATTTCGTTGGCGCCAAACATTGCTGTCAGTCCGTAGATCAAAATGATCTTCACAAAGAATATCCCTAATAATATACCGCTCAATTTCAGCCATTGAAGCATGGCCACACTGAAGCTTTCGGATTGAAAAGAAAAGGCAATGGTATGATGCTCTGGAACAAAGTGAAAAATAATCATCAGGTAATAAGCCAGCATCAGGCTACAGAAAACATAAAACAAAATATTACTGCTGCTGGTAATGCGAGAGTACACCTGTGCCTCATCGGATTCACGCAGGGAAAATATTTTATTAATCGAAAAATAATCTGATGCCAGCTTGGGATTTAACCGAATAGTGGTGATAAGCATGATCACAAGAATTGTAAAACTCACCACGGCGAAATCACGAAAAGATGATGACCTCGGGTATAATATTTCTTCACCAGGCTTTACGGGTGCTGGCAATGAACGCACTTGTATCACCAGCGTTTCTGTAACATTGCCTTGTGTACGAACACCCACCATCATTTTGTCGGAGGCAAATGCTTTTGATAGGCTGTCTATGTCAAGCAGCATTTGTTGTGACTGTGCTGCAAATTTTCCATTCACAAAGAGACTAACAGGATCTGAATCTTTGATGAGTAAAAAATCTCCACTATACTCTGCTGCCAATAACTGAAAATATATGGTTGAAACATCTCCGGCTGCACTGTCAAAAGGCAAGTACTGGTCTTGCTGAAAAATTTTCCATTGTGATCTCAGATCGGTCTTTACCACGAGATCTTTTGTATCCCTCGTATAACCTTCTGTCACAACGGCAGCCATCAACAGTACAGCAATAAAATGTCGGATCAGCTTCATAAGAAAGTCTCAAAAATATCAGAATTGGTCTGATATCGGAAATGCTGGTAAGTTTGCACCTGATTTTATGGCCGGAATTTATTTACATATTCCTTTTTGCAAACAAGCCTGCTATTACTGCGACTTTCACTTCTCTACCAATCTTCAGCGAAAGCATGAGCTAGTGCAGGCCCTGGCGCAAGAGCTGGTGCTTCGGAAAGAATACCTGGGCAACGATGTGATCAACACGATCTATTTTGGCGGAGGGACTCCATCGCTGTTGTCGGAAGATGAATTGCAGTTGATAATGGATACTATTTATAAAAATTTCCGCGTTAATCCACAGACAGAAATTACGTTGGAGGCAAACCCCGATGATCTTTCAATATCTCATTTGAGTAAGCTTCGCGCTGCTGGTATTAATCGGTTAAGTATTGGTATACAATCTTTTGACGACCAAGTATTGAAATTTTTGAATCGAGCTCACGACAGTCGTGCAGCAACGGCATGTGTGGAAGAAGCTCGTCAAGCCGGGTTCAATAACATCAGTATAGACTTGATCTATGCTATTCCGGATCAGGACAATGCGCTCTGGAAACAGAACATTCAGCGAGCATTGCATCTTCATCCGGAACACATTTCATCGTACTCACTTACCATTGAAGACAAAACTGTTTTTGGTCGTTGGGCAGCGGCAGGAAAACTGAAGATTACAGAAGACGAAACAACTGCCACACAACTGGAGATTCTGGTGGCTGAGCTGGAAGATGCAGGGTTTGCCCAATATGAAGTCTCAAATTTCTCTAAACCTGACTTTGAATCGAAGCACAATAGCAGCTACTGGAAGCAGGAGCAATACCTTGGTATCGGGCCTAGTGCACATTCATATAACGAGCGCAGCCGACAATACAACATCAACAACAACCACCGGTACATCGAAAGCATTAGACGCAATATTATTCCTTTTACACTGGAAGAGTTGACCGCTGAAGACAAGATCAATGATTTTTTATTGACCACACTGCGCACACAATGGGGCGCTGATCTGAAAAAACTGAAAACATTATATGGTTATGATTTGATATTTGATCATCGTGCGTACATCGATTCGTTGCTCGAACGGAAATTTGCTACACTTGAAAATAACGTACTGGTATTAACAAAAGCGGGCAGACTGCTAGCAGACAAGATTGCCTCAGATTTATTTTTGATTCAGTAACTGATTGTCGTTCAAGCTCAAGGAAGTTTCGTATTTTTCATGCTTTCGACCCAAAAATGAAATCCTCCGAAGAGAAGAAAGTGTTCATGCTACTCAAGTCTGTAATTTTTTACTACCACGGGCTTGATGATGAAGAGAAGAAAGATCTTGATAAAACAGCCTTGGAGCTGGATGCACACGTAGAATATGCCTGGGCGCTTGATTTTATCGCCGAAGACTATGTCACTGCCTTTGACCGCGCACGCGAATTTCTCAATAACATTATTGGTGATTACCAAAAAGAAAAACGCATTGAGTTAATCAACATGGTATGGCAGGCCAACAATCTGAAAGGCTACGTAACAGAAATGGAAGCCACCGCCATGCTCAAGCTGGCGAAAGACTGGAATGTGCAAAAAGAATTAATCGAACTCGTACTGGCGTAAACCGCTATATCAGAGACTCATCATGTCTTTGAATTTAGCCGCTTGCCTACGGCTTACCTCCACCTTATCACCACCACGCAGCTTTACCATCAGGCCTCCGTTAAACCAGGGTTCTATGCCTTCTACCCAGCTCAGATTTACGATATGCTTGCGGCTTGCCCGGAAAAATGCGCGTTCATCCAGTTTCTCATCGAGTGCGTTCAATGATTTGTGAATCATGGGACGATTTGCATCAAAATATACTTTGATATAGTTGCCATCGGATTCAAAAAGGCGAACATTGGAGAGGCTTACAAACCAACAACGGTCACCATCTTTTACAAACACCTGGTCATTGAGACCGAGTTTCTTTTCAGGGCCACGCATTGCCACGGTCTTTGCACGCTCTTTCTCTGCAAGCTTCGAAACGGTTTCAGCAAGGCGCTCGGGCTGTATCGGTTTCAGGAGGTAATCCAGTGCATTTACTTCAAAGGCTTTCAAGGCAAATTCATCATACGCAGTGGTGAATACCACCAGTGGCACACCATCTAACTCTTCCAGGAGTTGAAATCCTGTTTTACCCGGCATCTGAATATCTAGAAATAGCAGATCCGGATTCAGATCATTTACAAGTTGTGTTGCTTCATCTGCGTTGGCTGCTTCCCCAACAACCTCAATCATCGGGTGGTCCTCCAATAATTTCATTAATTCTTTGCGCGCCAGGCGCTCGTCATCCACGATTAATGCTCTCATAAGTGATGTGTTGAGGAATTATGATTTCAGTAAGTACAAAATTATCGTTTTCATTTACAATACGGAAAGACGCTTCATCTCCATAAATAAGCTTAAGACGCTGCGTTGTATTCTTCAGTCCAAGCCCTGTTTTACTTCGCTTGGCTCCATTTACCAGGTGTCCAGTATTTCGAATGTGGATCTTCATGCGATCATTATCTACATACGTTTTTACTTGTATCATGCCACCTTTCGTGAGCTTGGATATGCCATGTTTGATGCCATTTTCTACAAGTGTTTGAATCATTAGTGGTGGCACCAGAAAACCGTATGACAGGGGGTGAATATCAAACTCAGTCTTCAGTCGTTCCTCAAAACGTATACTCTCAAGGCCAAGATAGTCTTTCACCATTCGTAGTTCATCATCAAATTTAGTCAAGCCTTTTTTGTCAGACGCCAAGCTGTTACGCAAAATATTGGAAAGCTGATTAATAGCCTGTTTCGATTTAGACGGATTCTCATCTACCAACGCCCGAATACTGTTGAGCGCATTGAAAATAAAATGCGGATTAAGCTGCGATTTGAGGTTATTCAATTCTATTTCGATCATGGAAGCCTCGTACTTCAATGATTTATTATAGCGATCGAAGTAATGGTATATAAAGTAAAAAAGTGACCACAGGAAGAACACAATGGCATAGAAAAACGACTGCCCAACAATTTGTGACGGATCGAATGCAACAATGGGGTCAAACAATCTGCCAAGCACCAGGTTTACTGGTATACGGAGGAAGTATACTATAACGCCCATAACAAATACCGCAATGAGTATACTCGGTATGAGCTTGGGCATGGAAAGGTAAAGCCACTTCCAGCGAATCAAAAAACCTCTGAAGAGGTGTGTAATCAACAGGCAAAGCATGGCCTCCACCATCAGGAATATAATGCGCCTGGGCGTAACATCGCCGGCTGCCGCCAGAACGCTGGAGCCGATCTGGATGAATGCGTATAGCAACCATCCGCCTATCTGCAATGTCCAATATAGTCTATGCTTGTTGACCATTTAAAATTTCAACTTCAAAGGTACTGAAATCGCTCCCTTGCGGATGCAGGATTTATGTGGATGGCAGAAGCAGGGCTTTACAGGAATTTGAACTGGAGCACATACAGAAACACCAGGGCGGTAATGATGATCAGCGACCAGGTTATAATTACCAGCATTTTCTTGTAGGCCAACAATTTAGGCTCCGTTGCCAGCGTGTTGAACACGAACGATAATGCCGCCAACAGGTAAAGTGCTGCCTCCAGGAAATCATTCCGGTATAGTTGGTAAATACCCACAGCAAAAAAAATCGCCCCGAAAAGATACTGACGAATAGTAGCACTCATAGTCACTCTTTGATTGGTGTCTTTCTTCTTCCCGAAAGATATAGTATATTAATTCAATTCTGCTTTCAGGAATTTACCGGTGTAGCTTTGGTTGCTCTTGGCCACTTCTTCAGGTGTTCCTTTAGCAATGATCTTTCCTCCCTTCGCTCCTCCTTCAGGGCCAAGATCGACAATATAATCTGATGCTTTGATCACATCGAGGTTGTGTTCAATCACTAGTACAGTGTTGCCTTTATCGACAAGCTTCTGTAATACATCGAGCAGGTGTGCTATGTCCTGAAAATGCAAACCGGTTGTTGGCTCGTCCAGTATATAAAATGTCTTACCGGTATCTCGCTTCGAGAGTTCCGTAGCCAGTTTTACACGCTGCGCTTCGCCTCCTGAAAGTGTAGTGGCATGCTGACCGAGTGAAATATACCCTAATCCTACTTCACCCAGCGTTTGTATCTTACGGAGTATCTTCGGTTGATTCTCGAAGAATGATATCGCTTCCTCTACCGTCATGTCGAGCACATCGCTGATGGATTTACCTTTAAAGCGTACTTCGAGTGTTTCCCGATTATAGCGTTTGCCTTTGCATGTTTCGCAGGGCACGTGTACATCGGGCAAGAACTCCATTTCAATAAGGCGAAGCCCAGCTCCTTCGCATGTTTCGCAGCGTCCTCCTTTTACATTAAAGGAGAAACGTCCTGTTTTATACCCACGTATTTTTGCTTCGGGCATCTGTGCAAAGAGATCGCGTATATCGCTGAATACACCTGTATACGTAGCCGGATTGGAACGTGGTGTTCTGCCGATAGGCGATTGATCTACTTCTATAACTTTATCGATGTGCTCGAGTCCTTCGATCTTCTCGTGTTCGAGTGGCTCTGTTCGCGAATTATAAAAATGACGATTCAGTATCGGGAAAAGAGTTTCGTGTATCAGTGTAGACTTACCGCTGCCTGATACACCGGTTATACAGGTGAGCGTTCCCAGTGGAATCTCCAGCGTTACATCTTTCAGATTATTACCGGAGGCACCCGCCAATACTATTTTTTCACCTGAGCCTTTTCTTCTTTCCTTCAGATACGGAATAGAAATTTTTCCGCTGAGAAATTTAGCGGTGGTGCTGTTATTGGCAATAAATGTTTTAGGATCGCCAGCTGCTACTACATGTCCTCCGTGTCTTCCGGCACCCGGGCCTATATCCAGGATATAGTCTGATTCAAGCATCATGTCTTTATCATGCTCCACCACCACTACGCTGTTGCCTATATCGCGGAGATCTTTCAATGCTTTGATAAGTTTCACATTGTCGCGTGCATGCAGACCAATGCTGGGTTCATCAAGTATATATAGCACTCCCACCAGCTGTGTACCGATCTGTGTTGCCAGGCGAATGCGTTGCGACTCTCCTCCACTCAATGTGCGTATCGGGCGATTAAGGTTGAGATAATCCAATCCCACATCCAGCAGAAAGCCAATGCGCTTGCGTATCTCTTTCAATACTTCGGTAGCGATTACACGTTGCTTTTCATTAAGGCGCTTCTCCAATCCCTCAAACCACTTTTGCAGTGCCAGTATATCCAACTCGGCAAGCTCGGCTATATTTCTATTGTCGATCCTGAAGTGCAGCGATTCTTTCTTCAGACGTGCACCATTACACTCGGGGCACTTCTTGATGATGGTAAAATCTTCTACCCATTTCTTAATGGCCTCTGAACCTTCATCGCGTTGTTTTTCCAGGAAGTTGATAATGCCTTCGAAGCGCGTATTCCATTCTGTGCCAGGATATTTTACAGAGGCCACTGCTACCGGTTCATCATCGCCATAGAGCAGCACCTTTAATGCTTCCTTTGGAAATTCTTTGATAGGCGTTGTGAGCGTTAATTTATATCGCTTTAGTATCGCTTCAATTTTTTTGAAGATCCAGATGTCGCGATACTCTCCCAGTGGCAGAAAGCCTCCGCGGCTAATGCTTAATTTTTTATCGGGTATAATTGATTCTTCCGTGATCTCTTCAATTTGTCCTAAACCATTGCAAACAGGACAAGCACCATACGGTGAGTTGAAGGAGAACACATTGGGAGCAGGTTCATCGTACGACAATCCTGTTTTAGGGTCCATGAGGAATTTGGAGAAGTGATGCACCTTACCATTTTCTTCCATGGCCATGATAACGCCTTTACCTTCCTTGAGCGATTTGGCTATTGACTGTCCTATACGATGACGATCTTTCGCATCTACAACGATGCGGTCGATTACCACTTCAATGTCGTGAATCTTGTAACGGTCCACCTGCATCTTCGCGGTGATGTCTTGCAACTCACCGTCCACACGCACTTTTGTATAGCCTGACTTCCGTATCTGCTGGAATAACTCACGGTAATGGCCTTTGCGTCCTTTCACAATGGGAGCCAGCAGCACAAGTTTCTTTCCTTTGAAATTCTGAAGTATAGCATCGAGTATCTGCTCTTCAGACTGGCGTACCATTTTCTCGCCTGAGAGATACGAAAATGCTTCTCCAGCGCGCGCATATAGCAGGCGCATAAAGTCGTATATCTCCGTTACGGTTCCTACTGTTGATCGTGGATTGCGTGAAGTGGTTTTCTGTTCTATGGAAATCACCGGGCTCAAACCATTGATCTTGTCAACATCCGGTCGTTCCAGATTGCCCAGGAAGCTACGTGCATAAGCAGAAAAGCTCTCCATATAGCGGCGTTGCCCTTCTGCATAGATTGTATCAAATGCCAGTGAAGATTTACCGCTGCCACTAATACCGGTAATTACCACCAGCTTGTTACGCGGAAATTCTACGTTGATGTTTTTGAGGTTGTGCTCTCTTGCACCGATCACTTCAATATTTTCATGACCTGTCAGGTCAATCGCTTTCTTTTCTGCTGCTTTCGCCATGATAAACTTTGCAATAAGAGGAATACAAAAATGCTCTGCTGAATGTTTCCGGTCAAATGGGAAAAAGAATTATAACATCTTATCCCGCTGTTTGCCCCATCATTTCTGAAACATTGCCATGCTTTACTTTACGTGTGCTACCGGATTGGGTTCGCTTTCTTTTGCCAGGATTAAAAGTATGCGATTTCTTAGTATTCTTCCAACTGAATAGTACGCTTTTCCAACACACATCGCCTGGTAAAAAATCGCGCAGCATCAAGGCATTTCTTTTCCCTGAACGATCTTCAACATCTCAAACCAATCCTGGAGATCAAGCTGGATATTGATTGCATCTGCGCTCTCCCTGATGCGGTCTGGCTTTGTTGTTCCAATCACCGGGAATATACCGGATGGATGTTTCAATAGCCACGCAAGTGCCATCTGCGTTTGGGTAGCTGCATATTTACCAGCCTTTGAAAATACAGCAGCATCGTCTTTCAAAAGTTTGCCGCCACCAAGAGGTGACCACGCCATGGGGGCTACGCGATGTTTCATCAGTATATCCAATGAACCATCAAACATCGGTGCGTGAGTTGCTAGAGAAATTTCAATCTGATTTGTTACCAGCGGAAATGACAGATAGCTCTGCAGCATTTCAAATTGTGCGGGTGTAAAATTAGAAACACCAAAATGCAATACTTTACCACTCTGCTTCAATGCCGTGAACGCGCCTGCTACTTCTTCCGGGTTCAATAAGGGGTCTGGTCTGTGAATGAGGAGAAGATCGATATAATCTGTGGCCAATGTTTTCAGTGAGTTTTCTGCTGACCAGCGTATGTGTTCTTTGGAGGTATCATAATGTTTTACCCAGCTGGCAGGCCTGTGAGCAGAAGGGAATTTGATGCCACACTTGGTAACGAGCTCCATCTTCCTGCGCAGCGATGGATCTTTGCGAAGTATATTTCCGAAGATCGCTTCATTGTTGTGGTCGCCATATATATCTGCATGATCGAATGTAGTGATGCCACAGGCAAGCGAACTTTCAATCAATGCATGAACGGTTGTTTCCGGTAAATTCCATCGCCAGGCACCGGATATAATTCTGGAAAAAACGGGGCCGTTAGCATGAAGCTGCTTGCGTTGCATAGAAGTTTTGTGATTATGAAGATAAAGGATGATCGCGCTAACAGGAGCTCAGGATTTATTTCCTGCTTCCGTAAAACAGTGTGATGAACAATGTAGGGAACACGGAGTAATTTTTGGATTCAGGCATTAGCTCGATTGTTTTGGTATAGGCGTCTAACAGGAAGCCTGCTTCAAAACCTGTTACCTGGCTTTTGGTGGTTCCCAATTCAAAGTTGATTGCAGCTTTCAAATTTCCGCCCGGAACAATCTTAGACTCTCCTATTCCCTGAAACAATCTTCCTGTGCCCAGTATATCTTCAGCCGCCATGCCGGGATGATATTGCACCGAGTTAGAAACGAGATCATTGCTGCGCGCATATTCTACATAGTAAGGCGCCACTATACCTAACGTTGGGCCTGCTGCAAAAACGGCTTTGATCTCCACACCCTGCTGCGGAGCTTTTTTGAAAAGAATCAGATCACGACCATATTGAAAACGGAGTGCATAGAGATAATTGCTTTTGCCGAAAATGAAGAAGTTACCGGTTTGAATGGAATTGGTGCGTACCTCCTGCGGGTGCTTCACATTCATGATCTCAAGGCCGAAAGTCTCCAGCACTCGTTCACTTCTCTTTCTTGCTTTTTTGAAAACCAGCCCGCCGATAAGCCCACCGGAAGTATTCTTGTTGATTCCCCAGGTAAATTCTTTGGAATATGTATAGCTGTCTTGCGTTTGCGCATTTGCAGCCACCGCCAGTACTACGGCCAAGACCGATAAAATGGGAATCCTTACAGACCGAAACATCCTCACAAGAATCTTTGCAATAAATTTAGACTTTTAAATACCCAACTCAAATACAAACCTGAAGTTATTCATAATGATTTCAACAACAGGAATTTATCAAGAGAAAGTTAACAATCGTACCCAATACACTTCACCTTATTGCGCAGATTAGCAGTTTTAATTTTTGAGCTCCTGGCGTAGCTGGTTGTAATCAATACCAAGGTGAGACTGATCGTATACTGCCTTACCCTGCGATATAATTAGCACCTGTGGCGATTCATGTTCAATCTCAAATTGCTCAGCAATTTGATTGGACACTTCGCGGTAGGAAATAAGATCAAGATAATAGGCTTTTACATGGCCCAAATCTTCATGCTTCCAGTTGCGCTCCAACCGGTCGAGTACCGTACGACTGATGGAGCAACGCGTACTGTGTTTGAAAATTACTACCGGATTTGCTTTTGATTCTTCTTTGATCTGCTCAAGCTGAGTCAAGGTGTTCAGAGTACTCCAATTCATAGTTCTTTGTTAATCATACCACAGTCCCTGTTCACCTTTATCATAACGAGGCTTATGCCCCTTGTCTTTGAGATGATCCGGTTGTGTTTCTTCTTTCTTGAATAAACGCGCCCACCATAGCTTAAAGTTCGTGAGCAGATCACGTTCTCCATCTACATTGTTCTTGTTGAGCTTTACAAACTTTGCATCCGGATGTAGTGCCCGGTTCTTCTCAAAGAGCCTGAACTTTTGCATTTTGATGTTGCCTTGGTAATCGGTAGCGCGCGCAAAGGCTTTTCCGGGTTCGCGCACCTTCATGGCCTCTTCTGCACTGCTCTGATTGTGAATATAACGCCACGTGCGGCGCACACCTTTTGCGTATTGGCTTGCCTTTATGGTTTCTTTGGTTGGTGTTAAACCCGGCAGAGCATCTTCGGGAGCATTCTTTTTCTTACCATGAGCCGGCTGTTTTACCCGAATCTGGAGTTCGCCTACCTGATGCGTTGCGCGTGTTGGTTTCAGTTTGGGTGTTGCATCTTCGGCAGCGTTCTCGTTCTTCACATACTTGCGTGTGCGCACTGCTATCTGATAACCATCTACCGCATACACAGGGCTTTTCGGTCTTTTCTTTTTCAAGGCTTCTTCGTGCGACTTTGGATTTTTGATATAGTCTTTCCACAACCGGGGCCGTCTGATGTAGCCTGTAAATTCTTCACCCTGATCTGAGAATCCGGGCTGAGCAGAAAATCTCTTCATTTTCCCCGGATAGCCATTGATCTTCTGTGCCGATGTTGGAGGGAGTTTTCCAGGAACAGCAGACTCATTATTGTTCCATAATTTTCCACTCACACTACCGCCACCTTTCAAGGGGCGACCTCCTTTCATGTTACCGCTATATTTGCCTATGGCATCCGATTTAGGAACGCGAACAGGGATAGCACTGCCATTGTTATTCCATATTCTGCCGCTTACACTTCCACCACCTTTTAGAGGTCTGCCAGCCTTTATTCTGCCTGAGTAACCTACCATTGCATTTGATTTGGGTACGCGAACAGGAATAGCGGACTGCTTATTGTTCCAAAGCTTGCCACTTACACTGCCTCCGCCTTTCAGCGGTCTGCCCGATTTTATTCTGCCCGAATAACCCACCATTGCATTTGATTTGGGTACACGAACAGGGATAGCAGATTGCCTGTTATTCCAAAGCTTGCCACTTACACTGCCTCCTCCCTTCAACGGTCTGCCCGATTTTATTCTACCTGAATAACCGACCATCGCATTTGACTTCGGTACACGAACTGGTATAGCCGATTGCTGGTTGTTCCAGAGCTTGCCACTTACGCTGCCTCCGCCCTGTAAAGGTCTTCTTCCTCTGGCCTGTGATTGATATTTCCGCAAACTGAAAAAGCCTCTACCTGGAACTTTGTGTGGAAGCGCACCCGAACGCATACCCGTGCGGGTAGCCGACCGAGGTCTTGAACCAAGCATGGGTACACCTTCTACCCGTTTCTTAGAGGTATAATTTCGGCCTCTTATTCTTCTTCCGGAAACATCGCCGATCCACGCCTGTGGTTTGGTGCGTGTGGCTGAACGGTAGCTGCCTGCTGCCGGACCACGATAAGGGCGCTCGCCCACCCGCTTCCTGCCTGCATACGGTTTAAATCCGGGAGCACTCAGGCCGGGTCTTGGCGATTCATAATTTTTAGTGCGCAGTTTTCGCCCTGCTATATCGCCAACGTACGCTCTTTCAGGTTTATGCTTGGGACGTGGAAAGTTGGCGTAAATGTTTGTGCTCTTCCGCGCTATAAATGACCGGGAGGCGGAGCGCACTACTTTTCTTTTTTTTCCGGGCGGAGAACCCTCATGGGGATTTTTTGATGGATTATGTACAAACTGCCCGCTCTGCGGATATACTTTCTTCATTTTACCCGACACACTTCGTACGCGAACCGGTGCTTGTGACCTTGTATTCTGCCTCGTGCCACGTTCACTTGTAGAGCTGTGGTTTACATAGCGGCCACTCTGTGGGTATACATTTCGGGCGCTACCGGCACTCTCTGTGTTTTTAGTACGGATGCGTCTTCCGGTAATATCACCACGCCAGGCTCGCTGTTTGCCAGGCTTGGAAGCAGTACGCGGCAGGCGTCCGCCGATAGGCTTACCCGGTTTTGTCTTCGATGGCTTACGTGCACTACTCGCCCGTGACGGTCCTCTGGATTGAGCCCGGCTGTAGCCTGGTCCCTTAGATCCTTTATTCTTCTTCTTGAAAAGTTTGAAACGGCTTTCGCGTCTGGTACCGCCTCCTCCTGAAGATTGAGGTCTGTCACCTTTCGTGTTCTGGGCCATGGCCGGAAGTGCCAGCAGAAAAAGAATAACGATAAGTCCTGCCGACTTGATGGCTGTTGAAAAAATGCTGTTGCTATTGTGTGTTCTTGCGTTCAAAAAATGGAAAAGAAACAGGCTAAGATAAGTAAAAATTAAATCCCTGATCCAGAACGTTCGACAAAGCGTTTTATTGGCTCTTTATAGCTGCACTGAACCGTCAATATTCCAGCAGCGATTCGATCTTTTTCTTTAATCTGATTTTGGGTAAAAAATTCGTTTCCAGAGTTGGTGCAAAGGGAATGGCCGTGTCCAGGCTGGCTTCGCGCATAACTGGTGCATCGAGGTATTGAAAGGCATGCTCGCTTATCCAGGCAGCGATCTCCGCTCCGACACCTCCTGTTAATGTATCTTCATGCAAGATCAACACACGGTTTGTTTTCTTTACTGCGTCCAGTATTGCTTCATGATCCCATGGCAATAATGTACGCAGATCCAGCAACGTTGCATTTACATTGGGCATTGTATCCAGTATTTCTGTTGCCCAATGAACGCCCATACCATAGGTAATGATTGACAGATCGGAACCTTCGCGAATTATTTTTGCTTTGCCGATCTCCACCGTATAGTAATCATCCGGTATAGTGTCTTTCAGAGAACGATACATCAGCTTGTGCTCAAAGTACATTACCGGATTAGGGTCTTCCAGTGCTGCGCACAACAAACCTTTTGCATCGTAAGGATTAGAAGGGTATACGATTTTTAGTCCAGGTGTGTGGAAGAACCATGCTTCGTTGCTTTGGGAGTGAAATGGCCCTGCCGCTGTGCCTGCTCCGGTAGGCATACGCACCACTACATCCGCTGCCTGGCCCCAACGCCAATGTGTCTTTGCCAGGTTGTTAACGATCTGGTTGAATCCTTCAGTAACAAAATCAGCAAACTGCATTTCAACCATCGCTTTCATGCCTTTTACCGATAAGCCGAGACTGGTACCTACTATAGCGGCTTCGCACAACGGAGTATTGCGTACCCGTGCTTTCCCAAATTTTTCAACAAAGCCTTCTGTGATTTTAAATACACCACCATATTCGGCAATATCCTGGCCCATTAGCACGAGGTTATCAAAACGCTCCATGCTCTGCCGCAGACCATCGCTAATGGCATCGATAAATCGTTTCTCTGATTTTTTTTCAGATGATGGTGCAATCACTACCTGTGTAAAGGGCGCGTATACATCCTTCTCTTCCAGTGCTGTATCCGCTATGGGATGCGTTTCCTGGAATGCGATCTCCAGACCATCTTCAATTTTCTTTTTAATTTCCTTGCGGGTGCTGTCGATATATATCTGATCGATGACCTTTTCATCCAGCAAATACTTTTCATAGTTCTCTACCGGATCTTTACTGGCCCAGGTTTCCATCAATTCCTTCGGTACATATTTAGTACCTGAAGCTTCTTCATGACCCCGCATGCGGAACGTTATACATTCCAACAAGACGGGCCGTGGGTTATTACGAATCTGTTCTGCCAGCGACAATACCGTATTGTATACTTCCAGAATATTGTTGCCATCCACTTGTACACCTTCTATACCATAGCCAATGGCTTTATCAATAAATTGCTTGCAACGAAATTGTTCACTACTTGGGGTAGACAATCCATAGCCATTGTTCTCAATCACAAAAATTACCGGCAAGTCCCACACCGCTGCTACGTTGATGCCTTCATGAAAATCGCCTTCACTGGTACCGCCATCACCATTAAACACAACCGTTACTTTCTTTTCACCTTTCAGTTTGGAGGCAAGTGCTATACCATCGGCCACACCATTTTGCGGACCAAGATGCGAGATCATACCTACAATGTGATGCTCGTTGGTGCCAAAGTGAAAGGAGCGATCTCTTCCTTTGGTATAGCCCATCATAGTGCCTTGCCATTGGGCAAAAAGTCTTTCGAAAGGCATATCTCTTCCTGTAAACACACCAAGGTTGCGGTGCATGGGCAAGATATATTCGTCTTTATAAAGAGCCTGTGTAATCCCAACTGAAATTGCTTCCTGTCCGATGCCGCTAAACCATTTCGAGATTCGATTCTGTCGAAGCAGGATGAGCATCTTTTCTTCGATCATACGTGGAAACAGAAGAGATTCGTACAGTTTCTTTAACTGATCGTTTGTGTTATTTTTCCGGTCAAACTTCATAATTCGGGTCAATGAGCCAGGCAAAGTTAAACGAGTTTTTCACTTCCAATCTGATATTGAATTCTTAATGCACCCAAATACTTACACTACAAAAACTCTGTTATCTTTAGCGTTCATGATTTAAGTGATGAGGTACTGCCTATTGATTATCGGGTGCTTGTTGGCGACTATTACTATCCATGGGCAGGAGTTTCGTTTTCATGAATACAGAGTTGAGAATGGCTTGCCCAGCGATGTTATTAAAGCTGTTGCACAAGACTCGCTGGGTTTTTTCTGGATAGCCACCGATGATGGTCTGGTAAAATACGATGGGCTTCACTTTCACACGTATAAAAACGCTTTTCTTAGTCAGTACACCAAAGGATTTCTCAAAACCCATGACGGGCGCTTGCTGGCCTTTGGCGACCTTGACCTGATCGAAATACAAAACCGGATCGATACCGTCTTCTTCAAAAAACTAATCCGCGGAGCGCGCACCCTCACAGATACAACGCTTTGGTATGCCAAGTCTATTTATGAAGACAAAGAAGGTTTGATCTGGCTCGGGGAGTCGCAATCTATACTGGCCTATAACGGTAAAACGTTCAATCGCTACGATTTTGGTATGGCAAACCGTTCGCCCGTATTTGTCAGGTCGTTCAGTTTTTTTGAAGATAATGAAGGCCAGCTCTATACTATATCGTATCAGGGAAAAGTATATCGTTACGATCGGTCTACACGCAGTTTCCTGCAATTGAAGTCATCGCTCCCTGCGTCGATAAGTCATGTGATTTATAATAATGGTGTCTTATGGATAGCATCAGAAGAAGGCATATACAGGGCTACATTTCAATCAGGAGAACTGCAGCAGCTACAGCGTGCGTTTCCCATTATGAATGCTTCCCATTTACTGATGGCTGCAGATTCAAGTCTATGGATCAGTACGTTTGGGCAGGATGTATACCACGTAAGGCCCGATAGTGCCTCAGCACCGGTAGAAGCATTGTTGTTTAATTTCAATAGTGTAAACAGTGCTTATTTCAGTGAGGAAGGAGATTTGTGGATTGCTTCTGATAAAGGTCTGGTGATTGCGCAGAAAAATCAATTCACCGTGCCCGATCTTAATTCGGAAGCACACTTTATTGAAGATATAGCAGATGACCCCGAAACAAAGTCCGTATATTATTGTTACAAGGAAACCTTAATACAACTGCACCCATTAAAGGATGGGCGCAATTGGGAAGCAAAAGTTATATACAATAACAAAGACAACTATTTTCAATCGCTACAGTTTGGTAAACGAGGTCTGTGGGCAAGTTCTGCTTTTGACATACTTCTTTTTAAAAATGGTGCAGTGCAGAAGCGGTGGGATTTTTCACAGGAAGGAAATTTTGTTCACGACATTTTTCTGGACTCTCACGATAACGTATGGCTGGGGCAGGCACGAAGCCCTACACTAAAAGTTATCAATAACGATTTGCAAATTGAGCGCTATAAAATACCCCTGGGAAGCCAGAGTGAAATAAACCTGGTGCGCGAAGGATCGCGCGGTATATATGTTGCCTCCAGTGGTGTAGATGCCTATTTGTTTTTGAAGGAAAATGGCTCTCATGAATTCAAGAATATAAGCCTTCCTGTACACTTTAAAGTTATATCCGATTTCAGCATCAGCGATCTGGCCGTTCAAAACGATGTGCTTTGGATTGCATCCACTGAAGGATTGCTTCGCTATGATCATCAAACCATTCGCAGAATTGATCTCGGAAGTCCGCTTACTTATGTTTCAGTAAGCTCTGTGGAAGTTATGGACGATCGAAATATACTCTTTTCCAATTCGTTCGGGCTTATCCGCTACAACATTACTACAGGTGAGTATTGGCTATACAATGAAAATGCTGGTCTGCCATCCAACACCATAACCGCACGAGGTATACATGTTGACCACGAAAAACGTATCTGGGTAGGAACTTCGTTCGGACTTGCTTCTTCTGTACAATCCATCATGGGTAACAAGCCTACGTTAAAACCGTATTGCGTAAGTGCGCAGGTAAATGGCAAACGTAAAGAATATGTTGATGGTCTCGATGCACCCTATGGATCATTCATCAATCTGGAGTTTTCTCCGATCACCTTTCCGGAGAATAAGATTACCATGCAGTACCGCATTGATAGTGAAGCTACATGGCATACGTTCGAATCTTCTGAGCTAAGTCTATCCAACCTCTCATTCGGGAAGCACACACTCCATGTGCGTGCACGGAAAAATACTGGTCTGGGGTGGAGTGAAGTTACATCGCTTGCTATATCTATAGGGCAACCGTATTGGCTTAGCGATAAATTTATATTCGGTGCTATACTCATTGCCCTGTTCATTATTTGGGTTACATTCTCGATCAGCTCTTATTTCATGAAGAAGAGGCGTTTTTACCTGCAACAGCTTGTTACTGAACGTACACATGATCTGCAACGCGCCAATGAAGAATTAATGCAGCGCAATTCTGAGCTTGACCGGTTTGTATACAGTGCCTCTCACGATTTAAGTGCTCCGTTAAAATCCATTCTTGGTCTTATTATGGTAGCACGCATGGATAAATCCATTGAAAGCCATGAGACGTATTTGTCAATGATGGAGAGCAGTGTACGCAAGCTGGAAGAATTTATTGAAGAAGTGGTGAGCTATTCGCGCAACTCACGCATGCCCGTCAAACTCGAAAAATTTTCGTTCCGGGAATTTGTTCAGAACCTGTTGCTCGACCATCAATATGCTCCCAGCTATAACAAAATATTGTTTATGATCAATGATCGCGCGGCTACCGAAATGGTGTCTGATGTAACCCGGTTAAAGATCATTCTCAACAACCTTATCTCCAACGCTATCAAGTTCTATTGGACGGGTGGCGATCGAAAGCCTTTTGTATGCATATCGCTGGAGAAATCGGAGAAACAATACGTGATTACCATAGAAGACAACGGTATTGGTATTGGAAATGAGCATCTCGCTCACATCTTTGATATGTTCTATCGTGCCAACGAAGATGCACAAGGCTCAGGATTAGGCTTGTATATTTTGAAAGAGTCGGTTGCCAAACTGGGCGGAACAGTACAAGCCACTTCGGTGTTAGGAGAAGGCACGGTATTTACAATCTCACTGCCGGTTCAAGAGGTGTCGGAATAAGGGCAATTTATTTATCGTCATCAAATCGTTTGATCTTGTTATTTTTGGCGTCACATGATAAACTTTCAGGAATTTACTTTGGAGAACGGCCTGCGCGTAATTGTACACGAAGATCCTACCGTGCAGATCGCTGTAATGAATATTTTATACGATGTTGGTTCACGCGATGAGCATCCGGATAAAACCGGATTCGCGCATCTCTTCGAGCATCTCATGTTTGGAGGTTCGGTTAACATACCCAGCTATGATGAACCGCTGCAGCGCGTGGGTGGTGAGAATAACGCTTTCACCAATACCGACATCACAAATTATTATCTGACGTTACCAGCGGCCAATCTTGAAACAGGTTTCTGGCTGGAGAGCGATCGCATGTTAAGTCTTTCTTTCGATCCGAAAGTGCTGGAAGTACAACGCAAAGTTGTTATAGAAGAATTCAAGCAACGCTATTTGAATCAGCCTTATGGAGATGTTTGGTTAAAGCTGCGCCCGCTGGCTTATCAGCAACACCCGTATCAATGGGCAACGATTGGCAAGGAGATCGCACACATTGAAGATGCCACCATGGACGATGTGAAGAATTTTTTCTTCAGTCATTATGTACCCAACAATGCTATACTGGTTGTGGCAGGTCACGTTACTTTTAACCAGGTAAAAACACTTGCCGAAAAATGGTTTGGTCCTATACCTGCCGGAAAACTCAAGCCGCGAAATCTTCCGAAAGAAAACAAGCAAGCACAAAAGCGTTTTGCCCAGGTAGAAGCAAAAGTACCGGCCGATGCATTCTATAAAGCATGGCATATGCCGGGTCGCTTTCATAACGACTACTATGCGATTGATCTGTTGAGCGATGTATTAAGCCGCGGACAATCAAGCAGACTATACCAGCAGTTGATAAAAGAAAAGGAAATCTTTACTTCCATTTCGTCTTTTGTAATGGGCACGATTGATCCTGGTCTACTGGTAGTAAGTGGCCGCGTAAAAGAAGGTGTATCGCTGCAGGATGCCGAGAAGGAAGTAAATGCTATACTGGATGAAGTGGTTGCCAACGGTGTAACTTTTGACGAACTGGAAAAGGTGAAGAATCAAGCAGAGTCCACATTAGAGTTTGGTGAAATGGAGGTAATGAATCGCGCGATGAACCTTGCTTTCTCCAAACTTTCGGGCGATGCTGATCTGGTAAATCGCGAGGCAGAAAAATTAACAGCTGTAACGGTAGCCGACATTCAGCGTGTGGCTACAGACGTGCTGCAGGAAAGTAATGCGAGTGTGTTATACTATAAAGCTTCTGTGGGTTAAAAAGATACTGAACTTCAAAAAATCTACCTCAAGGGTCGAACAAGTTGTTTCAGTTCAACGTTCACCCCCAAAGTCACGTGACTTAATGACCCAACCACCGTGGAGAAAGAAAAGGTAAGCAGCGGAAATATCATAGACTGGTCGGTGCTGAACCGGCTTATGAAATTTGTAATGCCTTACAAGGGGCGCTTTGTACTGGTAATTTTCCTCACGGTAGTGCTTGGCATTCTCGCCCCCACAAGGCCTATTCTGATCCAATATACATTGGATCATGATGTAGCTCGCGGAGATTATCAATCTATGATATGGATGATGTGGGTGCTCATGATTCTGCTCGTTATCAATTCCATTGCGCAGTATGTACACACGTATCTTTCCGGCTGGCTCGGGCAACAGGTAATCCGCGACATACGTCTTCGTCTATACCAGCACATTGTTCACTTGCGATTAAAGTTCTTCGATAAAACTCCCATCGGTCGCCTGGTAACACGCACGATCTCCGATGTAGAAACACTGTCTGATGTTTTCAGCGAAGGTCTTGCTGCCATGGCGGGCGATCTGTTGCAAATCATTTTTATTCTCGGGTTCATGTTCTATGAAGACTGGCGTTTGGCCCTGTTGAGTTTATCAACGCTTCCGTTACTTCTTATCAGCACATATATCTTCAAAGAAAAAATCAAGGTTGCTTTCAATGAAGTGCGTAACGCGGTATCGAACCTCAATACGTTTGTGCAGGAGCATATTACCGGCATGAACATCGTACAGATCTTTGGTAGTGAAAAAAGAGAGTTTGAAAAATTCAAGGAGATTAACAGCGAGCACAAGCAATCAAACCTGCGCTCTGTTCTATACTATTCCATTTACTACCCTGTGGCAGAGATCATCGCTGCCGCCGGTATAGGGCTGCTCGTGTGGTATGGAGCCAAAGGAATTATACATTACCAGGAAACAGGCATTACCATTGGTAAGCTTATCGCCTTCATCATGTATGTGCAAATGTTCTTCCGGCCAATCCGCATGATTGCCGATCGTTACAATACCTTACAAATGGGTATTGTAAGCTCATCGCGTATTATGAACCTGCTCGATGAAAAGGAGCATGTGCAGGAAAACGGCAACCATATACCCGGGCACATTGCCGGCGATGTGCAATTTGAACATGTGTGGTTTGCCTATAACGAGCCCGACTTTGTATTAAAAGATATTAACTTCCATATCAAGCCCGGTGAAACCATCGCCCTGGTAGGGGCAACAGGTGCCGGTAAATCTTCTATTATCAATCTTCTCAATCGCTTCTACGAGATCAATAAAGGCTCTATCAGGATCGATCATATAGACCTGAAGCAATATGAGCTCGGCACATTGCGCAAAAACATTGGCGTAGTATTACAGGATGTGTTCTTATTCTCAGACACTATTCTTAACAACATCACGCTGGGCAACCCGGATGTAACGGAAGACATGGTCTGGCACGCTGCCGACCTGGTAGGGGCACGTAAATTTATTGACCGCTTGCCGGGGAAACTTTCTTACAATGTGATGGAGCGTGGTGCCACCTTATCGGTAGGGCAACGACAGCTTATCTCCTTTATCCGTGCCATGGTATTCAACCCGAAAATACTGGTATTGGATGAGGCAACATCATCGGTAGATACCGAAACCGAAGAGATGATTCAGCAAGCCATTGTGAAAATGATGAGCGGCAGAACTTCCATTGTAATTGCACACCGGCTATCTACTATTCAAAAAGCTGACAAGATCATTGTGCTCGATCACGGCGAGATCAAAGAAGTAGGAAGGCACGAAGAGCTGCTGCTGCAGGATGGTTATTACGCCCAGCTCCATAAAATGCAGTATAAGGAGTTTGTTTGATGCTGCTTTCGTTCCGGGGTTTTAGGCGAGCACGGCAAAAGGCTTATATTTGCCGTAATGCTTGTACAAAAAACAACGGTATTCTTATTTTTTTGCTTGCTAAGTGCATGTGTGTTTGCCCAGCGATCACGTATGAACAATGGCGGTAAAAGTATGTATACCCGCGAGCGGTTCAACCACAATGCCACACGTGTTCGCGGGAATAAAGCCAAGATTGTGTGCCCTGTTTTTGATAAGAGTAAGTATCCTTATCATGGTTTGGGCATAAAGATGGGCGATCCTTTTGCACTCACTTATAAATATTATCCTAACAAGAATTTTGCTATCGCTGCTGATGTGGGTAAGCCTGCCAGTGGATTATATAATCGTTATTTCCGCCAGACATTCAATACGTATCAGCGCGATACACTTTCGCAGGGAGCGCAAGTACGTTACCTAACGCATACCGTAAAGTCCGATTTCATAGGGGAAATAAAGCTCCTCTATCATTTCGATGCCAAGGTAATTTCTCCAGGCCTACAGTTTTATGTGGGAGCCGGATGGGAGTGGAAGTACTCCAAATTACGATATGATTATGTTTATGACGAGCCCGACAATCCAAGTCCCAATAGCAATAACCAGATTGGAAATTTTACTGTGTCGCGTTTTACGCAAGGCCCGCAGGGCGTAATCGGTATAGAGTACTCTTACTTTCAATTGCCGATCTCTGCCTTCATGGAACTTGAATACTTTACAGACGTACAGCTTGATCCCGGCTGGAGCCGCACAGAAGGCGGCGTTGGTCTTCGGTATATTTTCTAACCCATTATAAAAACATGAACAAACACGTTGCGTTGATTTCCCTCCTGATCATCGTAGCTGCAAGCGCACATGCGCAACAGCAAGGTATAGGTTTACGCCTTGGTCTGCCCACAGGAATTACCTACAAGCGCTTTCTCTCCGATTTTAAAGCGGTGGAGTTTGGTTTGGGCACTACACCAAACAATATGGACAACCGTTACTATAAAAATTCCTTCAAGCACATGAGCCGTTATGATAAATACAACTACAATGCTGTAAATGTATCCAGTTCGGTATATATGCAGGCACGGATGCTCTTTCATTATGATCTTGATGTAACCGATGTGGACGGTAAATTTCAATGGTATTGGGGTGCGGGAGCAATGCTCAAATTTGCCAAAGTAGATTACTGGTATTTCAACCCCGCCAACAACAACGAATACCTGCACGACAAGCGCACCGATGTTGACTTTGGTCCGGAAGGCATATTCGGAGTGGAATATACGTTTGAAGATTTACCCCTATCGCTGTTTGCAGAAACCAGTTTACAACTCGAGTTCGTAGACCGGTTTACATTCCGGCTGTTTGCCGGCACGGGTGCCCGCTATAGATTTTAAGTATCTCACTATATATTCGTTTTAATGAAGAAGAAGGTGACTTAAGCTTCTTCTTCATCTAACTGAACCTGTTTCTCATAGAGCTCTTTGTACAAGCCGTTTTGTGCGATCAAGGATTCGTGCGTTCCTTCTTCCGCTATACTTCCATCAATCAATACAATAATTTTATTGGCAAGTTTCGCCGATGACACGCGGTGGGAGATAATGATCGTGGTTCTTCCCTGCATGATCCGGCGCATGCTGGTGAGAATGTTGTTCTCCGTCTTCGTATCCACAGCAGAAAGAGCGTCATCGAGCATTAATATCTTCGGCTCACGCACAATGGCGCGCGCGATAGACACGCGTTGCTTTTGTCCTCCGGAAAGCGTTATACCACGCTCGCCAACGCGTGTATCAAATCCTTGTGGAAACTCGATGATGTTGTGATATACATCTGCGTCTTTAGCAGCTTGTAACACTTTGCCTTCATCCGGGTCTTTTATGCCGAAAGCTATATTATTGAAGATGGTGTCACTAAAGAGAAATACGTCTTGTGGAACATAACCAATCTGGCTTCGCAATGAAGTGAGGTTATAATGCGTGATCGGAACATCATCGATCAATATCTCGCCTTCGCGTACATCATACAAACGTGATACAAGATTTGATACCGTACTTTTTCCAGAGCCCGTAGTACCAATAATAGCCAGCGATTCTCCGGGGTTAATGACGAACGAAACATTCTTCAACGCCTTGATACCGGTATCCGGATAGGTAAACGTTACTTTTCTGAATTCAACTTTACCTCGTATTTCATTTACGAGTTCTTTCTCAGATACTATATTGGTTTGCGTGCGCAGAAATTCGTTTATCCTTTTCTGCGATGCCTCTGCGCGCTGCACAAGACTGCTCGTCCAGCCGAGTGATGTTACCGGCCAGGTAAGCAAGTTTACGTAGATAATAAACTCCGCTATATTTCCAAAGGTAAGATTGCCGTTGATCACCTCCATACTGCCGGCATATACTGTAAGAATCGTGCTGATACCAACCAGCGCCATGATAATGGGGAAGAAAAGTGATTGCATACTGGTAAGCTTCAGCGACTGACGTCTGTAATCATCCGTTGCCTTCTCAAATTTCCCGATAGACTCTTCTTCGCGATTAAATGATTTGAGTACACGTATACCACTGAAGGCTTCCTGCACAAACGTAGACAGTCGTGACTGATGACGCTGAATTTCTTCTGAGCGCTTTTCAATAATGTTATTTACCAAAAAGATACTGAGCGACAAGAATGGCAGCGGGCTCAAGGCATACCAGGTAAGCTTTACACTGATGCTAAACATAATCGGTATTAACATCAGGAACAGTGTGATGAGTGTAAGCCCATACATAATGGCAGGCCCGAGGTACATACGCACGCGGCTCACATCTTCAGAAATGCGGTTCATCAGATCGCCCGTGTTATTTCTTCGATAGAAACTAAGCGGCAGCGTCTGGTAGTGCTCAAACACTTCATTCTTCAAGTCGTACTCAATCAGTCGCGACATTACGATAAGTGTTTGGCGAACAAAGTATAGAAATATGCCACGCAGAAAAGCCATTACCAGAATAAGGCCGGCATAGATCAGAATGCCAAAGGCAAAAACCTTGAAAAAGTTTTGCTGTACACCGGTTCCTTCCAGCGATTTATACAGCCGGATGTTATCTACCACCAGGTCAATGGAATCGCGCACCAATTGTGCAGGTATAATTTGAAAAATGTTGGAGACAATGACAAAGACTGTTCCGAGAATCAGATGCCACTTGTACTTGAAAAGATATTTGTTAAGATATTTCAGTTCGCGCATGCAGAAAAATTTGGTGGCTCACGGTAAAACGAAATATCCTTTCAATAGTTCGCGTGAATTCTTTAGAATTTGCTGGCTTGTTCGTTTTATCGCGAGGATCATTCATAGCCTGCTGTGCTGTTTGTCAGTACGCATTTAACCGGCCTATAGGAATGAATACTGACAAAACTACGTAAATCTGTTGGTCATCGTGTAATAATAATCTTGAACTGTGAACCTCAATCCATTATTTTTACGGCCAGCTTTTAAAAACACCGTTCTTTATCATGCTTAACCGAAGAAGTCTCCGAATCAAAGTCATGCAAAGCCTGTTTGCCTTGCAACAGTGTAAAGATGCCAACTATGAACTGTGCCTTGACAAGATCAGTGAGGCGTTTGCGCCCGATCTGAACTCCATGGAAGTTCAGGACAAGGCTGCTTTAACGCTTCAAAAGAAAACAGCCTCCAAGCTTTTTGAAAAAGCTTTCAAAAAAGGAGAAACTTCTGTTGACCACGATGATCCCAAAATCAAAAAGATCTGTAACGAATGCTTCCTGTTCTATGCGAAGCAATCCAAAAAAGACAGCGACTTCTTTCTGAAGAACCTGATCAGCGAAGTTGAAAAGATATACGACCACTATATAGCAGTGCTGAGTCTGCTTCCGGCCTTTGCTGAATTAGCAGAAGCCGATAAAAAGGTGAGCCACAAAAATTTTGTGAATAACGTCTGGATCAAAGCGCTTCGCAATCAGGAAGCGTTGAAGAAAGATGCTCTCAAATTGGGTCGCCACTGGCAGGACAAGGCCGACCGCGTAAAAGGCTGGTTCCGCGATGTTGTGCGCCAGGATAACGAGTACCTCAATTACCTCGATAAGAAAAGCCCTACACTGGATGATCAGAAGAAATTTGCCAATCACCTGTTCAAGAAAGTGATTCTGGGTAAAACGGTGATCAATGAATTTTTTGAGGAAGAAGTTCTGCGCTGGGCCGAAGACAAGGAAATTGTAAAAGGTCTTGTAGAAAAAACAGTGAAATCGTTTGATGGTGAGGATCAAAATACCCTTACACTCCACACCTTGTCAGTGAATTGGGAAGAAGATAAAGAGTTTATCGAAAAGCTCTATCACAAAGCTTCTAATCTTGACGAAAAATATAAGGAACTGATTGCCAACAACACACGTAATTGGGAGGTTGACCGTTTACCATTAACAGATCGTATGATTCTGGAAATGGCTATTGCCGAATTGCTTGAATTCCCCAGCATTCCGGTAAAGGTAACGATCAACGAATACATCGAGCTCTCCAAGAACTATAGCACACCGAAAAGTCGTCAGTTCATCAATGGTATTCTTGATGTTATTGCCAAGGAACTGAAAGATAAAGGTGATGTGAAGAAAAGTGGTCGCGGGCTTATGGACAATAAGTAATTCCGTTTGTTAAAAATTGTTAAAATTTTGAATTTGCGTCCAGACCGTAATTAATTTGAAAAGTTTATGAGCAAAAAGAGTGGAAATTTTTTGATGGCGTTCCTCGTGGGCGCAGCAACCGGTGCGATCCTCGGAATTCTCTATGCGCCAGATAAGGGCTCTAATACGCGCGAAAAATTATCGTTTCAGCTTGACAAGTATCGCAAGATGCTGCAAGACCTGGTAAACGATTTTGTAGAAGGCAAAGAAACTCCGCTCACTACTGAAGCAAAATCGCAGGGACAAAAAGTGGTTGATGAAGCCAAGAACAAAGCCGAACGATTGCTGGAAGATGTGGATGAACTTTTAGAGCAAATTCGTGGTAAGAAAGGTTAAACTGATTTGATTGACAATATGAAAACAGGAATTGTAAAATCGTTTTTATTTTCCGCTGTATTGCTGGTAACATTCACAGCCTGTAAAGATCGCACAGCTGAAAAAAGAATTGCTGCTCTGGAAGATAAAATAGCAAATCTGGAAGCACAGAAAAACCCTGCCGCTACAACACCTGCTCCTGACGTTACTGCACCCGAAACAAAGCCGGACGGTCCGCTTCCCACCATGGAGTTTGAAACTGTTGATCATGACTTCGGCACCATTAAGGAAGGCGATATTGTTGAATATACTTACAAGCTCAAGAACACTGGTGCAGCACCACTTATCATTCAAAGTGCACGACCTTCCTGCGGATGTACTGTGCCTGATTTTACAAAAGAACCTATCCCGGTGGGAGGCACAGGTTATGTAAGAGCTAAATTCGACAGCAACGGCAAACAGGACTTGCAAAGCAAGTCGATTACAGTAACAGCCAATACGTATCCCAAGCAAACAACACTTCGCTTCAAGGCGATGATTACACCAAAGGCTGGTTCTGCAGCACCTGCTGCTCACTAAGTCTTTATAGAAGAATTCAGGTTTTATAAATTTAGGCTGCCTTTAAACAGGCAGCCTTTTATTTTTACAACACATCGTTATACCATTCAGATATGATCACTCCTCCACAACTACAACCGGGCGACACCATTGGCGTTGCTGCACCGGGACGAAAAATTCCTGAAGCCGACCTCAAGGCAGCCATTGCTATACTCGAGTCATGGGGACTGAATGTGCGCCTCGCACCATATCTCTTCAGTCAAAAACACTCATACCTGGCCGGTACAGATGCAGAACGATTGGCAGACTTTCAATCACTGATAAATGATGCCGATGTAAAAGCCATTCTATGCGCACGCGGAGGTTATGGCAGCACACGCATTGTTGATCAAATCGATTTTACACCACTGCTTGCACAACCAAAATATATAATAGGGTTTAGCGATATAACAGCACTTCATTTAAAACTATATGGCATGAACATTCAAAGCATTCATGCTACGATGCCCATATTGTTTGCACGGGAAAGTGCAGCATCTTCTGTTGAAAGTCTTCGCCGAATATTGTTTACAAAGGGTGATATACTTCAATCCCGTAAGAGTGACTATAACCGTGCAGGTATCGGCGAAGGAAAAGTTATAGGAGGCAATTTGTCACTTATCGTTGACTCATTAGGAACTTCCAGCGAGCCCGATATGGAAGGCAGCATTCTTGTAATTGAAGAGATCGATGAGTACCGGTATAAAATTGACCGGATGATGATGCAATTACAACGCGCAGGAAAACTGGCCAGGCTCAACGGACTCGTTGTTGGTTACATGACAGATATAAAAGATTCAGAGCTAGGTTTCGGAGAAACCGCTGAAGAGATTCTTCTGAATCATGTGCGCAACTATAATTATCCGGTTGGCTTCGGTTTTCCTGTCGGTCATGAAAACCCGAATCTCGCATGGAGGCATGGCGCCAATGGCAAACTGACTGTAAATACCCACGCTGCACTTACTTTTGCTGATTAGAAAATATATTGCATCAGTGCATATATACCCAGTATTAACAACGTGATGCCCGGAATCTTTTTGAGAAGAACACTTTGCTGAAATCGATCAGCAATTTTTTTGGCGAGGTAAGCAAATGTCAATAATATAGCGAGTGAGCCAAGGGTAACCCCGAGTAAATAGCTTTGCAACCGCCACGGGCTGGAAAGATCAACCCAATGCTGACTTTTCATGTAAGCCGTTATGCCTAGCCAGTATGGCACCGCCAGTGGATTTAATATTCCCAGTATCAATCCTCGTCTGAAACCACTTGCGTTCAATTGAACCGTAAAAGATGAAGGTTTATTCACAGACCACAATGCAAGTATACCGAGCACGATCATTACCACCGACGTAAGAAGTTGAAGATGTTCGAGTATAACCGGGGCCGAGGTTATCCATTTTTCAAACACTACAGCAAGCCACGCATAGGGATATTCCATCAGGGCAGAAGCTATGGCAAAACGCCACGCTATACTCATCCGATTCTCCAGACCCATTTGCACAATGGTGAGATTGATAGTCCCGGGAGGTATAGATCCTATAAAACTGAAGAAGAATGCCAGGCAAAAAGCAATGATCAATGCCATGTAAGCTGTAATATCTATGAATGACTGTGTTACTTCAATGAAGTGGCTGTTTTGAATTTTTTATAATATCCCTTTGCATCGCGCAGCGATGTATACGAAGCTCCACGTTTAACATTCTCCTGTGCAATCAGGAAAATGTTTTTCCAGTGATTGAACAAAACGCGAATAGCCTTCGGCAACGGATAGCCCGGATGGTAAATGTGCGCTGGTTCTGCACCACATCCGTTCAACTCCAACACCTGGATGTTACCAGCATATAAATCCTCTATACTGGCACAGCGCAAATCAAATCTGCCAAAATAAAAACCATCGATCTGCTGACTTACGCTATCAAACGTACGCGATAAGCTGTCATTGATCAAATGCGTTGCATCCAAAAACTTTGTACCCAGACAGTGATTTCCGATCGATACCAATTCGATTGATTTTCCATGAGGTATAATTTCTTTCAAGCGATCTTTAAAAACTAAACTTAGTTTTTCCCACTGAAGTTTTGCCCGGTCCTTTTTCAAAATCAATTGCTGCAGTGTAGATATACCATCACCTGTAACCGAAAGCATTTCTTTCATTACAACGGATGTCACGTTACCCTCTCGCTCGTAGGGAAATCGAACATAAAATACACCAAACTCGAATGGCAAGTCTACCAGTTCTTGGATAACAAAATCGAACTTGATCTGCTCCAGGTAATTGCCAATATCCTGTTCACTGTCGATACGCTTCACCATAAAGCCGCGCTCGCCTATATCGGGTTTAAAAATTACCGGCAACGTAAATCCATGATGCGATAACATATCTACAACCTCCTGTTTTGTAGTAGGCCGCTTTACCAATATGGTTTTTGGAGTATACTGCTCCGGAATTTTTTTGAGCACTTCATATTTCGATTCACCAAACATACCTCCCATTACTATACCCGGATTTGATGCCGAGAAAAAAATAAATGAACGGGCACGCAGCGACAGCCACGCATAGTATATAAACAGCGGGAATTGCACTATACCAAAAGGCCAGTACTCCCAACTGGTAAGTTTAATAAAAAAATTACTGCGAGTAATCCGCTCCCACAAAGTCATGATGCCACGAAAATAGATAATCAATGTGTAACAGAAGCCATTTCCTTATAGCGGATGGTGGAAGCCGCTACACCAAAATCTTTTGGCAGATTTATATACGGCGCTACTTCACGAACACCAATCTTCATAATCGCCATGTGATGCACGGCATGTTCGATGTTATATACCAGCTCGCGCGTTGCTGTAGTACGAATAGTAGTAAACTCCTCCTTCGACAGATCATAACCGACTTCAAGATTCAGATCTTTCTCCTGCAGCGCTACAATAAAATCATGGATACGATTGATCGATGAAAGCGCTGTATATTTATCTGTCTCTATAAGTTTATCGTGAGCGCGTTTATCGTAGTTAATTACACCTTGCTGATAACCATTCTCAAAGCAGATAAAAAATTCCAATGTATGACGAATGTGTTGCCCGATCGTTGATTGACTCAGGTTATCGGATGGTTTTATGAAATCTTGTTCGTGAATTTGGACTGTAAGTTCCGCCAACTGCGACAATATAGACGTACAGGCACGGTGGATATGCATGGGGGTGGATTCTTTAAGTAAGTTAAATATTCAATTTACAAAATCTTTAAAAGATTGTACTTCTATTTTACTTGCTGGAGACATTCTTCCAATTCCGGTCACCTGCCTGTTTAAGTTTCGCTTCATTTTTGTTCCAGCTTTCCAGTGTGTTGTTACCCCAGAAGTTGTAATAGAGGTAAAGTTTTCCATCAATAATCTTGAACGTCTCCGGGTCTACCTTCACTTTCTCACCGCTCTCGCCCATAGCATACGCGCACCAGCCGCCATACGCAGGTTCATATTTATCGGGATTACTTTTGAATTTGGTAAGGTTATTTTGACTACTGAACAAGTAGGTTATGCCTTTGTATATTGTACGGATCGATTCACTTCCTTCCTGAGGTTTGTTATCGAAATAGCTTACAGGATCATACCCATCCAATGCAATATTCTTTTTTACATTGAAATGTTTTACACGCAATGCATCGTTCTGCGCAAAGAGTTGCGTAACACTGATCAGTAAAAGAAATATCAAACCATTTTTCATATTCATAATGTTCATCAATCTATACCAGTTGAAACGTAAAAGTGGCTTTTATGGCTAGCTGAAATTGTCGCGGAGATTACAAACTACATTAATCTTTCACAACCTGTTTCACCTGTTCCCACACCAAGTCAGGCTCAAAGCCTTTTTGAATGGCGTAGCGTGCAAGCTTATCACGCTTCACAAAAGCGTTTTGCTCGTCAGCTAACCGGGTTGCCTTCTTTTCAAGTATGTCTTTCAACGTGTTGAGGTAATCATCATCATCGATCTCTTTTAAACCGATACGAATGCAGTTTTTCGTAAGCCCTTTTTCTTCGAGCTCATTTACAATTTTCACCTTTCCCCAATGCTGCATCCGGAATTTTCCTCCGGCAAATGATTTGGCAAACCGTTCTTCGTTCAAAAAACCCTCTGTAATGAGGGCAGAAAGTATATCTTCCACTTCATCCTTATACAAGCCGTATTCATAGAGCTTGTTGCGCACCTCTTTGTGCGCACGTTCCTGGTATGCACAGTAGCGGTATATCTTCTGTTTTGCTTCAGCAGGCGATAATCGTTTACCGGATTGCACCATAGACTAATTTAAGTACAGCTATATATAAAAAAATCCGGTCTGAAATATTCAGACCGGCATGATATATCATCTTTGAAGCACTGGAAACGAAGATGAAGAAGTAATTTACTTCACCAGTCCCTTCGTCTTTAGAATGCTTGCAACAAATTTGCGCTCGTTATCGGTGTTAAAGATTTTGAACGGCCAGTAAAGGATCTGCGCCTTGTTGATGTATAACACAAAGAAATCTTTGCCGATCTCTGCTGTCTTTATCTGATCCCACTTCAGCGGCATTCCTTCCCGCGGGTTAAGCTTCATCAATATCTGCTGGCTGCTGATATCGTATGAATATTTTTCAAACAATGCTTTGCCCTGATCGAGCTGTGTAACGCCATAAAATTGTACCCACCAGAACAGCAGGTATAAACCGAGACCCAGTATAGCACCAATGAACCACCAGATGCTTTGCAAGCCGGGTATAGCATACCCCAGGCAGATAACAAAAGCTGCCAGACCGGCTATCCATCCTTGTCTCTTCAACACGTTCTTTAACGCTATGTTGATGTAGATTTTCTTTTCGAGTTTGTAGTTTTTTGTTTTAACGATCATAATGCTAGTTCACTATTTCATAGCATGTGAGAAATATATACCTCGCACATGCCCGTATTTTCCATTTTTTAAAAACCCGCGGCTTTCATGCTCAGGTCAAGGCTTTTTATTGAATGTGTTAATGCGCCCACCGAAATAAAATCAACACCACATTCTGCCACCATCCTGATATTTTCTTCGGTTATACCACCGCTCGCCTCCGTCTGGTATTTATCACCAATCAGTGCTACTGCTGTTTTCATATCCTCCAGGCTCATATTGTCGAGCATGATAACGTCAACACCGCCAATCCGCAGCACCTCTTTTACTTCGATCAGATTTCTGGTCTCAATCTCAATCCTTAGGTTTCGGTTGGTGGCGCGAAGATAATCTTTTGTTCGAATGATTGCCTGCTCAAGTCCTCCCGCCATATCAATATGATTGTCTTTTAACATAATCATGTCGTACAGGCCGATTCTATGATTCTTGCCTCCACCGATAATAACCGCCCATTTTTCAGGCAGGCGGAAATTGGGAGTTGTTTTACGCGTATCTAGCAAACAGGCTTTTGTTCCGCTAATAAGATTGGATAAATAACGCGTTTTGGTTGCAATGGCACTCATTCGCTGCATGCAGTTAAGCACCAGGCGCTCGGCCAGCAAAATAGAGCGCGAAAGTCCGGAAACAACAAAAGCAACATCACCTTTTTTTACAATGCCACCGTCCCGGATAAGAACCTCTACGCGCAACGTTGGATCCACCTCATTGAAAATAGCCAAAGCCAGTTCCACACCTGCCAACACACCATCTTCTTTCACCAACAGCCGCGCCTGGCTCGTGGCATCGGCAGATATGCTGGCCAATGAAGAATGGTCGCCATCACCTGCATCCTCTTTCAAAGCTGCAGAAATGAATGACTTTAAAAATTCTTCAGTGATGTAATACGGTTTCACCGTGCAAAAATAGGCGAAGGGATGGATTTACTCCTTCACAAAAGAAATTTCATGAATAAGCTGCTGATTGCCCACGGTTTTGATCTTCATAAACACACGGTGTGTTTCATTACCGCTTTTATACTGACCTATGGCAAAGGGCTGACCGCCTTTGGATGAACCCTGGTGAATAATATTGAACTCGCTGGCCGGATGCTGTTTGAAAAAATCGCGGAATATAAACTCAGCCTGAGCCTTACTGTAAGATTCCACATGATCATCGATGGTTACATCGACTGTCTGATTGAGGTATTTTGAAAGCTCTTTTGCACTACCAGCTTTAATAGTCTCCTTTACCTGGTTGATTACGTCATTATTCTGCGCCAATAAAGGCACAGCACGAAAACTAATGAGCACAAAAACTACTAACGAAATATATTTGTTCACCTTCATGGCAACTATAGTGTGCGGCCAAAATTGTGCCACGCTTTGCAAGATAATGAAATTATGAACAGTGGGGGTGGTTTTCAATCGTTTACCCTAATCGAAGGCAAAAAAGCCTTCAATTTTACAATCCGCCATCCTGTAAATCATCCTTATATTTGCGCGCATTTATTTTTAAGTCCGGAAAACCAAACATCCAATCTCCATGAATAAAAAAGTATTGCTGATGATCCTAGACGGCTGGGGCATTGCCACAAACAAAGCCGTATCAGCGATTGACAAAGCTAAAACTCCCTTCATCAATTCTTTATACGGAAAGTATGCCCACAGTAAATTAGAAGCATCAGGCTTGGCAGTAGGCTTGCCGGCCGGCCAGATGGGTAACTCCGAAGTAGGGCACATGAACATTGGTGCCGGCCGTGTTGTATACCAGGATCTGGTTCGTGTAAATAAAGCGATTGAAGAAAAAGAGCTCGATAGCAATCCGGTATTGCTCGATGCCTTTGCTTACGCAAAAACCAACAATAAAAATGTACACTATATCGGGCTGGTTTCCGATGGTGGTGTACACTCACACATTGAACACCTGAAAGGACTGATCACGATTGCCAGGAATAATGATGTTCAGAATTTATTTGTTCACGCTTTCACAGATGGTCGCGATACCGATCCGAAAGGCGGTTTGCAATATGTGAAGGAAGTGGTGGATCACATGAGCAAGACCACTGGTAAACTGGCGAGCATCGTGGGCCGCTACTATGCGATGGACCGCGACAAACGCTGGGAACGTGTTAAGCTGGCGTACGACCTGTTGGTAAAAGGTGTTGGCGAAAAATCTACAGATGCGCTCAAGTCTATTCAGCAATCATACGATGCGAATGTGACAGACGAGTTTATCAAGCCGATTGTGATGGTTGATGCACAACAGAACCCTGTAGGTACAATACACGAAGGCGATGTAGTACTTTGCTTTAATTTCCGGACTGATCGTGGCCGACAGATAACCCAGGCGTTGACACAGCAGGATTTTCCGGAGCAGGGAATGAAAGCGCTGTCGTTATACTATATCACGCTTACAAACTACGATGACTCTTTCAAAAATGTGAAAGTAATTTTCGATAAAGACAATCTTGAAAAAACGTTGGGTGAAGTTGTTTCGGCAGCTGGTAAAAAACAAATACGCATTGCCGAGACTGAAAAGTATCCGCACGTAACGTTCTTCTTCTCCGGAGGGCGCGAGGAGGCCTTCCCGGGCGAATCGAGAATACTTTGTCCTTCGCCAAAAGTAGCCACCTATGATCTCGCTCCTGAGATGAGCGCCAATGACATCAAAGACAAGATCATTCCGGAACTGAATAAAAAAGAGCCTGACTTCATCTGTCTGAACTTTGCCAACCCCGATATGGTGGGCCACACGGGGGTATTTGAAGCTGCTGTAAAGGCATGTGAAACGGTAGACTCCTGTGCACAGCAGGTTGCTGAAGCTGCTTTAAAAAATGGTTACGCCACCATCATTATTGCAGATCATGGTAATGCGGATATGATGATTAACGAAGACGGCACTCCGAACACGGCTCATACTACGAACCTCGTTCCGTGCATACTGGTTGATGACAGTTATACAGGTAAATTGAAGAATGGTAAACTGGGCGATCTGGCCCCTACTATTCTTACGCTGATGGGCATACCCGTGCCATCGCAAATGACCGGCAATGTATTATTGGAAAAATAGTTTGAAGAACGTTTGTATTCATCCCTACCTCTTTGCTGTAGCATTGACGTTGCTTGGCACGTTGAGTGGCTGCGAGCAAAGAGGTGGTAAACATTACCAGGGCTACTATCCGGTAGATAGCATCATTACAGCACAGATTCATTTTCTTGCGTCAACGCATGCATCGGCGGTGAAGGTGGCGAAGTTTGGTGGGAAAGAAGAAACCAGCACCATTAAACCTGCAGACAGCATTGGATGGATTAACGAATTCGATATTTTTCGTGAGTTAAAAACACTGAACAAGCCTATCAATCAAGGGGCGTATCGCGTTGAAAATGATCTGCCCGATAACAGGAGTAACCTGAAGATAAAATCGATCGCCACCCAACAATCTCTACCCGTGCGATCTATGAAAATCTATTATTATGATAAGCCTCAGAAAGTAAAGCGCATTGAAGCACAATTCAATGAAGTGAACTCGCTTTATAGCAGCGAGCGCTTTCTGGTAATGGAATTTCAGGATGTAGACAATAAAACAGTCCTCTCATCCTACTCTATTGATGGAGGACAAAAAATGTTTCTGGGAGATACGGTAACCTATTCCATTAAAGGTACTGTAGTCTTTCAATAACTCGTGTATAAAGTCTGAACTGACTCTTAAGTATAGAAGTATGGCAAAGCGTAGCAGCGGCGAACCGCTAAGGGAAGAAGAGAAGAGACGCATCAACAAAACCAGTCTGCAACAACTGGCTGGTGTCTTCAAATTCATGGTGCCTTATAAAGGCATATTTATACTGGGTCTTGTAGCCCTTGTGTTTTCAAGCGTTACGCTGATGGCGTTTCCCCGTCTCTCAGGAGAGCTGCTTGACATCGCCTCCGGCAAGCCGAAATATTTCAGCACCATTAACCAGGCTGCTCTGGCATTGCTGGGTATTCTTTTCGTGCAGGGTATATTTTCTTTTATCCGCGTATATACTTTTTCGATTGTAACGGAGCGCGGCATGGCCGATGTACGCAAGTCGATCTACCAGAAGATTATCTGGATGCCATTATCGTTCTTTGATAATCGCAGGGTCGGTGAGCTCATGAGTCGCATGATTGCCGATATAGAAACGCTGCAAGGCACTTTCAGTTTTACGCTTGCCGAGTTACTCCGCCAGATTATCACACTCATCACCGGAACCGTTATTATTTTTTACCTCGCTCCCACGCTCACCGCATTTATGTTATTAACCTTCCCGGTGTTGGTGTTATCAGCACTTGTCTTCGGGAAATTCATTCGTAAGCTTTCTAAAACAACACAAGATACCCTGGCATCTGCCAACGTTATTGTTGAAGAATCTTTTCAGTCCGTATCCGTAGTAAAAGCATTTACCAATGAGTCGTTCGAGATTAATCGGTATAGCACTGCTATCAATACGGTTGTGAATACAGCACTGCGCGGAGCGCGATACAGAGGTCTGTTCATTTCATTCATCGTGTTTGTGCTCTTTGGCGGCATCGTGGCGGTGGGATGGAAGGGCGCCAGCCTTGTGCAGGCACAAGCGATCACCACCGGAGAATTATTTTCTTTTATACTTTATACTTCGTTCATCGGATTTTCGATAGCAGGTTTAGGTGATATCTATACCCAGCTGCAACGATCTATTGGCGCCTCGGAACGCGTGCTGGATATACTCCATGAGAAAGATGAGAATATAAATGAACCCGTTGTACCGGTTAAGCTTCACGGCGATATTTTATTCGAACATGTTTCGTTCGCCTACCCTACCCGTAATGACTTTACCGTGTTGAAGGATCTTAACTTTCACATCGCACCGGGAGAAAAGGTAGCGCTGGTAGGCCAGAGTGGTTCAGGCAAATCTACTATCATCAACCTTCTGATGCGATTCTATGGAGCCAAGCAAGGCAGTATTCAGGTAGATGGAAAAGATATTCATGATTTCAATCTTACCGCCTATCGTCAAAATATAGGCATTGTGCCGCAGGAAGTGATTCTCTTTGGTGGCACCATTCTGGAGAACATTGCCTATGGCAAACCGGGCGCAACACTGGAAGAAATCCATGCAGCGGCACGCAAGGCCAATGCTTATGAATTTATAGAAAGCTTTCCTGACAAATTCGGAACAATTGTAGGTGAACGGGGCGTAAAGCTTTCCGGAGGCCAGCGGCAACGCATCGCTATTGCGCGTGCTATCCTGAAGGACCCTGCTATTCTTATTTTAGACGAAGCAACGAGCTCGCTGGACGCACACTCTGAAGTGCTGGTACAGCAGGCGCTTGAGAAACTAATGGAAGGCCGAACTACCATCATCATTGCGCACCGTTTGAGCACGATTAAGAAGGTAGATCGCATCTTTGTAATCAAAGAAGGCATGCTGGCCGAAACAGGCTCGCACGCTGAACTAACGCGGCTCGATAACGGTATTTATAGTAACTTGCTGAAGCTACAACTGCAATAAGTTATGAACGCGCCGTCTGATCGTTTGCTCAAAACATTTCGCTTGCGCTCTACGCCAAGCCGGCAGGAAATATTGCACCTCTTTTTGAATAAGGATTACGCGCTCTCGCATGGCGACATTGAAAAAGAGATCAACAACGAGCTGGATCGCGTAACGGTTTACCGCACCCTTAAAACTTTTCTCGACAAAGGACTTATCCATAAAGTACTGGATGACGAAGGAAGTCTGAAGTATGCACTTTGTAATGACACCTGCACCAACGCCGGCCACCACCACGACCACGTGCATTTTAAGTGTACGCGTTGCGGTCAAACCAACTGTCTGGAAATAGAAGTGCCTCCGGTAAAATTACCCAAAGGTTATCGGGCCAGCGAAGTTAACCTCCTTATACAAGGTATCTGCGAACGCTGTTCGCGGTAGTGTTTCAACTCTTTGTTCTTTTTATCAATTGGTCGCACAGAAATCGAATCCGGAGTTTTCGAGATTGAAATATATTTGTAGTTTTGGCATTCACATATTGCCAAGGATGTGATTTTTTAATGTTTACAGGCTTTTAATCATAAACCAGAAGACTCCTCTTGTCATCATTGATGAACATACTCCTCTTCTCCCTATTCAGAAACCAAAGCAGCCGGGAGACTATTCTTTTTGGCGTTTTTGCTATTATAATTATCCTCTTCCTGGTTCTTGATCTCGGCATCTTTCACAAGCAGGCCCGCAAAATCTCTACAAAGTCTGCCTTGTATCAGTCTATCTTCTGGGTTATAATCTCTACGCTGTTTGGCTTTTTCATTTACAAGTACGATAACAGTGGAGCTGAAGGGGCTGTTGAGTATTTTTCAGCTTACCTGACTGAGTATGCATTGTCGGTAGATAACATCTTTGTAATTCTTTTAATCCTGAAATATTTCAGGGTAAAAGAAGAATACTATCACAAAACACTTTTCTGGGGCATTCTGGGCGCCATTGTATTCCGCGGCATATTCATTTTCGTGGGAGCCTATCTGATTCATCAATTCCATTGGATCTTGTACATGTTCGGAGTGTTCCTGATCTACTCGGGTATCCGCATTTACTTTGAAGATGGCGATGAGAAAATTGAGCCGGATAAAAATCCGATCATGAAATTCTGTCGCAGGTATCTGCCAATCTCCAAAGATGATCATGGCGGCATGTTTATCGTGAAGGAAGCCGGCAGAGTTGTGTTCACACCGCTCTTCCTGGTTATAATATTGATCGAAACCACTGACTTGATCTTTGCTGTAGATTCTATTCCCGCTGCATTTGCTATTACTCAGAATGAGTTTCTGATCTATACTTCCAACATTTTTGCTGTAATGGGTCTTCGTGCCATGTTCTTCCTGCTGGCCGGTATCATCGATAAATTCTATCTGTTGCAGAAAGGTCTTTCAATCATCCTGTTCTTCATTGGAGCCAAGATGTTGTTGGAGATCTTCGATATCGATGTGAACGTATATCTTTCTTTTGCTGTGATCATTGCCACGCTTACGTTATCGATCATCTTCTCAGTTATTGTTCCACGCAAAGGTGAGGCAGAAGAAGCTGAAGAGGAATCGAAGGGCTAATACGAACCTCAGGAAGCATCTGTATTCACACCTTCAGCAAATAAATTTCTCGGAAGGATTTTCAGCAGAATCGGAAGTGTAAGAAATTTTTGCGGCAGCGCTATAATTACAAAAGTCGGAAGCGTTTTTAACATTTGAATCAATTCCTGGCGCATCTTCTCTTTCTCATCTAATGTGAGCTCATTGGAACGTGCTTTACGAAGCAGGTTCATAACATCTTCATGCTCGTGAATTTCCTTTACCAGACGACCTTTATTCCGCTCGGCAATCTTGGCTATGCGCTTTATAAACTGTTCGCTTACCTCATGATAGTCCTGCTTGTTTTGCAGGTGTTCAAGCTGCGACCAATGCTCCAAAACAAAACCTTCAATAGCAATCATACTGTTTTCAAGATCCTCCTCCGAAAAATTGAGGTAATGACAGAAGCTCTTCAGGTAGTCGAGCTCCGACTGTTCGACTTTCTTATCGGCCCACAACGTGAGGATGGCTACTTCAAGAAAGAACTTCTTCAATATCCATGAGTTCTCCGAAGGCAGGTTAATATCTTCTACGGCAATGCCATCTTCAAATATCTGTATTGCTTGCCGTTTGCGTTCGTGCGACAGATCGGTGCTTTGTAAAAAGTATTCGAGCAGTTTTTTTTCTTCGTAAGCAATCTCCTTATTGGCGTGTGCTGCCGAGGCAATCACTTTTACAACGGAGAAACGCAGCTCTTCTCTTTCGTATCGAAAGAAATCTGCTACCACTTTATCGGCATTGGTATGAATCCACTGGCCGAAAATGAATACATCGAGAAAGAGCAGCGTATTATGAAAGAACGATGCCCAGAAATTACCTTCAAACGCATTGGTGTGTTCAATACGCTTATCCAGTATACGCTCTGCAAGTTCCATCACAGTCTTCTTACGACCAAACAATGTCTTGGTGGGAATAGACAGTTCAGGGAAAATGTTATTGTAAAAATTGCTGATACTTTCCAGGGTTTTAAGAAATATACCGGAGAGTTCTTCGGGAGTTTTTATAGGCTTCTCCTGAAAAAGAAGTGAGCTGCTCAACAGGCTTTCCGCGAGCAGTATCTTCATGCGATCTCGCTCGTTCCAATGCTCACTTTCGGGTATGTTTATGTCTCCCACCACCTGGCCATACATTAAGCCGGTGGGTTGAATGACTCTGTAAAGCGAATACTCCGGATGCGAGGCCTTTCGCTTCGTTTCCGTGGTGAGGTCCTTGAGTAATTCTTTTCGAAATTCAAGGTACTCTTTAAGCCAGCCTTTTTCGCGGGGTTTCATTTCCGGGTATAACTCTGCAAACTTAAGTTACGGAAAAAATAACTCAATTGGAACAGTAATGTCACAAAGCGCTTTTCCAGCCATTCGTTTCGATGGTTTTAGCGGCTGATTCTACTTTGGTCTGCAGTGATTTTTTAAATGCGTCTAACCGATCACCCAGATCTTTATCTGAAGCGCCAATTATCTGCGCTGCAAGAATACCGGCATTCCTTGCACCGTCTAACGCAACGGTGGCTACGGGCACACCCGCAGGCATTTGTAGGATAGAGAGCACAGAATCCCAGCCGTCAATCGAGTTAGATGATTTTACCGGAACTCCAATTACTGGCAGCGATGTAAGCGATGCTACCATACCTGGTAAATGCGCAGCACCGCCAGCACCGGCTATAATTACTTTTAATCCACGTTTACGTGCCTCCGTACCGTACTCCACCATGCGCAAAGGCGTACGGTGAGCCGATACTACAGTAAGTTCGTACGGAACAGCAAGTTCATCCAACACTTCGGCCGCCTCTTTCATGATCCTTAGATCTGACTGACTGCCCATAATTATACCAACCACAGGTTTACTCATATCAGGCAATAACTTTTAAAGTTTGCTTTACAAAGTTGGCTTTCTTTTTCAAACGCTCAACATCCTGATCAACAATTGTAACGTGGCCCATTTTCCGGAAAGGTTTGGTGAGTCGCTTGCCATAGAGGTGTACATGTACACCGGGGAGCTTCACTACCTCATCAAAGCCTTCATATTTAGCGAGGCCTTTATATCCATCTTCGCCCAAAAGATTTACCATAGCACTTGGCATCAGCAAGGCAGTATCGCCCAGCGGCCAGTTAAGTATAGCGCGCAGATGTTGTTCATACTGCGAAGTGATATTCGCTTCAATAGTCTGGTGGCCGCTGTTGTGAGGGCGTGGTGCTATCTCGTTTACCAGTACACGTCCGTCTTTTGTAACAAACATCTCTACGGCAAGCAAGCCAACCATGTTTAGCTCAGTAATTATTTTACGCGCAATACTGTCTGCTTCGTGCGCTATTTTTTCAGAGAGAGCAGCCGGAGCAAAAAGATATTCCACGAGGTTTTGCACAGGATGAAAAACCATTTCTACCACGGGGAATGTATTTATCTCTCCCGCTTCATTTCGCGCCACAATCACCGAAATCTCTTTATCAAAATCGATGAGTTTTTCTAACAGGCCTGGGGCATCAAAGGCTTTCGTCAGGTCGTCTGATGTGCGGAGCAACTGCACGCCGCGCCCGTCATATCCTTCTTTACCAAGTTTGTTTACGGCGGGTAGATAGTGTGCATGGCGGTGTACGTCTGCAGCATTCTCTACCAATATAAATTCTGCTGTAGGTATATTATGATCGCGATAGAACGCTTTCTGCACACGCTTATCCTGAATAAGTTCAATTACTTCCGGCTGCGGATATACTTTCTTGCCTTGCTTTACCAGCTCCTTTAAAGCGCTGGTATTTACATTTTCTATTTCAATGGTAATCACATCGCAGGCAGCGCCAAACTTCATCACGGTATCAAAATCGGTAAGCTTGCCATAATGAAACTCCGCGAGCGAAGCACACGGTGCATGCTCATCGGGATCAAGAATAGAAAAAGGTATATTGAAATCTATACCCGACTGCACGAGCATACGGCCGAGCTGGCCACCGCCCAGTATACCGAGCTTGAAATTTTGTTGAAACGAAAGACTCAAAGCTTAAATTTTTGACCAAGTTAAAACAGTAAAACCGATCTGTAAAATCGAAATGTACCAGCTACAAATTTCTGGAGTCCGGCAACTGAACATCCAATATCAGATCGCCCACCTCTATAATGTGCACGATGTCCATACCGCTTTCTACTTCTGCAAAAATGGTATACCGGCCATCCAGGTGTGGTGTTGGTGAATGTGTAATGAACCACTGCGTGCCTTCGGTATCTTTTCCGGCCGAGGCCATGCCTACACTTCCTGTTCTATAGCGAACGGGTGAAAACTCCGAGCGAATGGAGTAATCTTCGCTTCCCCCACCGTCACCACGGTTACAGCCCGCCTGAATCACAAAGTTAGGCACCACACGATGAAAGAATTTTTTATTGAAATAATGAGCCTTGGCAAGCGCTACAAAGTTTGCCACAGAGCCGGGAGCATCCTCCACCAATAGTCGCAACGTAATGTCACCTTTTGAGGTCTTGATAATAGCACGTTGATCTTTTGGAATAGATTTCACCAGCTTCCAATCGATCGGATGATTAAATTCATTTTTAACCGGTGCAGAAACTTTCCTTCCTTCCACATAAGCTATAGCAGCTTCAAGCGGTTGAAGTGCTTCGATGTCTTTAGGTAATGAAAGCTTTTTCTTCGCTTCATACAGGAAAGAAAAATCCTTGATCACACTTTTATATCCTAATGTAGAATCTGCTAAAGCAGCCGCTACTATACCTATAACGGCCGCATCTCCTGTTTGTATAGCCTGAACATATAGTTCTGAAAAATGTTTACGGAACGTAGGCTTAAAATCCTTGTGATGATTCATAGCAACCAAAGCCGATGCTGCTGCTGATTTCACCACAGGTGTATCGGCTTGTAACAATTGTTGATGTACGAAATCAGCCCCTCCGACCGATGATTGAAGGGCCGTGATGAATGCTGCCTTGGCATACGGATTGTCCGTGCTCTTCACTTTACTTTCAATCTCTGCTATTACTTCTTTTACAGGACTCACGCGCAAAATGGCTTTATATATATTTCCCTGTAACCGATGATTGGATATAGTTTTAACAAGCGATCTAAATTCCGATGCAGACTCAGGTGTAAGCACTTCATCAATAACTTCCGATGCTGTTACAGCTACGTTGATCTGCTTATCGTTCAACGCATATTTGAGCGTTTCTTTCGTTTTATTGAACGGGAATGACTGAAGTCCACGTACAGCATTAACACGAATGCGATAATCGGCATCGCTCTTTACAAGACGCTCTAAAGTTACTCGCGAAGAATCTGTTTTTATTTTTTTCAATGCCCATGCTGCAGCCATGCGCACATCGGAAGAAAGATCATAACGGGCAGCTTGTATAAGTATAGCTTCATACGCGTCAAAACCTTTGGTGCCTCTTGCAAAATAGTTTGCAGCAGCCAGTCGCGTAGGTTCTGTGTGGCCCTTTTGCAGAAGCTCCGAAGCTTGTTTGCTATAGGTACTATCGATTCTTCCTTTTAACGCCGCACGATAATAAGACCATGCAAGTCCCTCCCAGCCAAATGAATTCTCAGGCGTTACCTGCAACGACCACTTCGGTGTGGCCTTTCCATAAGCTTCCAGAATTTCTTTTACTACAACACTGTCCTTCTCGCGATCTATGGCCATCGTCAACGCAGCTGCACAAGCCGGTGTACCGGTTTGTCCTAACGCATAAGCAGCAGCTTGTCGTACAGCGGTGTTGGCATCGTTAAGCAATATATAGCCAAGTTCATCTGCGAAAGCAGTATCTTGTACCGATGCAAATGCGAGCACAGCTTCTCTTCTGTATAACGCGTTCTCACTTTTAAAATACTTATAAAGGCTATCAGCCTTTCTGCGATCCTGAAAATCGGCAATCTTTACCAATACGGTATCCGAGAATTTATTCAGTGGTTGTTCAGGCTTCGTACACGAAGTAACAAAAATTAAAAAGAGAGGAATCCCAACGCAAAGTGTTTTAATCATAGAATATATATACTAAAAAATAGGAGGTAAAGATCGGGCGTAATTCACCACAGTGTCAAATTCAAGTCCCGCTGTTTTAATAGAATATAGCAATAGTTTAATTTCTTTAACATGTACGCGGCCGTCGGCTTCCGACAATCGGTATAGTGTTCCAAAAACTTTAAGTTTCTCTTCGTTGCTGCAGGCACTGATCAACGCTATTCCCGTGTCGTATACTTCACGTTCGTTGCAATTTCTAAACCCCTCCTCAAATTCCCGGAATACATCATTCGAAATATGCTCTTTGTCTTTTATGATGCGCAGAGCCTCCAGTTCTTTTTCATCAGCAATGCCATCTGCATCAATCAATAGCTTGATGAGATACAGCAGCCCCAGTTGATAATTCCTGTTCATGGGAGAGTGTTGTTATCCCGAAGATAACAGAAATTATGAATACGGTTTCCGGGCATCGCCCTGTAACCGGCTATATTAAAATATCAGGAAAAAATCTGGTAGACAGCAAATGCTGAAACGTATGCCAGCACAGTCATATACACAAGTTGAAGAACGGGCCACTTCCATCCGTGAGTTTCGCGATATACTACAGCCAGTGTGCTCATGCATTGCATGGCAAAAGTGTAAAATACAAGCAGCGAAAATCCAACAGCAGGAGTAAATCGCGGTCCGCCGGTTTCCCGATTAACTTCTTCTTTCATGCGCGCTTTGATGGTGGCATCATCATCTCCATCCACACTACCAATGCTATAGATGGTAGCAATGGTACCTACAAATACCTCGCGCGCAGCAAACGATGTGATCAACGCAATGCCAATTTTCCAATCATATCCCAGCGGTTTAATGGCCGGCTCAATAGCTTTACCAACAATACCGGCATACGAGTGTTCCAGTTTATACGCAGCAATGCGATCAGCAAGACCTTGCTCCGTTAAATGCATATTTTTGGTTTGCTCCTGCACCACCTGCTCAGCCTTACTCATTGTATCGCCGGGACCATAGCTTGCCAATACCCAAAGTATAATGGCAATTGCCATAATCACTTTACCGGCTTCCAGTACAAATGCTTTTGTTTTTTCCAGGATGGTATAACCTACGTTTGACCATTTTGGTATACGATACGTTGGCAGCTCCATTATCAGATAACTGCGCTCCTTTACACGGATCAGGTATTTCATGATCCAGGCTGCACCAATGGCAGCAGCGAAGCCTAGTAAATATAGCCCCATCAATGCAAAGCCTTGCAGGTTAAAGAATCCCAGCGCTTTTTGGTCAGGAACGATCAATGCAATTAATATAGTGAAGATGGGTAAACGCGCCGAGCAACTCACCAGCGGCGTTACCATTATGGTAATGGTGCGCTCTTTCCAATTATCAATGGTGCGCGTAGCCATAATAGCCGGTATAGCACAGGCCACACCCGATATGAGTGGCACAACGCTTTTACCATTAAGTCCAAATTTACGCATCACTTTATCCATGAGAAAAACAACGCGGGCCATATAGCCCGATTCTTCCAGCACAGATATGAAGGCAAACAGTATAGCGATTTGAGGAACAAAAATAATGATACCACCCAGTCCGGGTATAACACCTTCTGCCAGTAAACGCGTTAACGGACCATCGGGTAAAGCAGAAGCTATATATTTACTTAAATCGGCAAACACACTATCTATAAAATCCATCGGTACCGTTGCCCATGCGAAGATGGCCTGGAAAATAAGAAAGAGAATACCGAAGAAGATCAGGTATCCCCACACTTTATGAGTCAGAATCCTATCAAGCTCGCTCGACTTTTTCTTCCACGATTGATCCACGGGAGCCTGCAATACAATCTCATTCAGAAGATCCTGAATAAAGCTATAGCGCTGAATGGTTTCGGCACCTTGAAATTTACCCGGAACGAATTTATGTGTGCTGCGAATGCTATCGACCGTGTTCTTTTTTTCTGTGCTCAGAAAATTGAGCGACTGAGGTTGTTCCAGAAACAGGTAGGCCTCATAGTCATTATCAACTTCCACCCGCTGCCGGAGTTCGCGTACAGGAGCCTGCGCATCTTCCCATATTGAAAAGATCCTGGTATTTGGTACAGGCAACGGCTTGGCCAGTTGCTTTTTTAATTCTTCTAACCCAACACCATTGCGCGCGTTGATTGGCACAACCGGCACACCTAGTTTTTTCGACAGTGCTTGCAGATCATAACTTATGCCCGCTTTTGCTACAAGGTCCATCATATTTAAAACAAGCATGGTGGGTAGACCAACATCGATGATCTGGGTAAGTAACAAAAGCCCGCGCTTGAGATTGGTAGCATCTGCTACGATCACAATTTTATCGGGCGTGTTGGAAGAATGATGATCGAGCAATACTTCCGAAACAATTTGCTCATCGAGGCTGCGCGGATATATACTATAGATGCCGGGAAAGTCTATGATTTCAACAACGCTTCCGTCATGCAGGGAACAGCTTCCAGATTTTTTTTCCACCGTAACTCCGGGAAAGTTTCCAATCTTCTGATTGAGTCCGGTAAGGTGATTAAAAAGCGATGATTTGCCCGAATTAGGGTTGCCTACTAATGCAATTTTGGGACGTCTGGAAGCGGCCATTATTTAATTCAAAATGGAAATGGTCGCAGCTTCATCCAAACGGAGTGAAAGCTCGTATCCGGAAACACTAATACACACCGGGTCGCCAAACGGAGCTGTGAAGTTAAACCGCACGGCAGCACCTGGTAGACATCCCATCTCCATGAGCTTCACGGAAAGATGATCATCCGTAAACCCCGCCACAATCCCCACTTCACCCGGCTTCATTTGGGATACATTTTTTAGCAGTGTCATTCCCGACTTATTTAGATTAAATTCAAACAAGACAAAGATATAGGTGGTTCCAGTCTTGAGCAAATGATTTATATTTAGAAAACAGATGTTATGATAAAGATCATATTTTCATAACCATGAGCAGAAAAAAGGGAGAATCTGAAAAAGCAAATGTACCGAAGCCTCAGCCTGAAAAACCGAAAGAGGCAGCTGCACCTGAATTTGAACAGGCAAAACCGCACGACTACGGTGGATTACCGCAACGCGATTTGAAAAAGAACTTGGGCTGTGGTTAACCTTACAGGGAAGTAAGGCTTATAAAAATTATTCGGATGCTTACCAAGATGACCATGATACCTACCAGGATCATCATTCGTTTAACTGGTAATCGGCTGGAAAAATAGGCAGCTATGGGTGCCGCAATGATTCCGCCCGATATAAGACCGGCAATTACCTGCCAGTGACTCAATCCAATCACGGCAAGAAAAGTAATAGAGCTGGCTAATGCCACAAAGAATTCTGTGAGGTTAACTGAACCGATGGTGTAACGTGGATGTCTGCCACCCGCGATAAGAGTTGATGAAACGATAGGGCCCCATCCTCCTCCTCCAATAGAGTCCATAAATCCACCAAAGGTCGCGAGACGAGGAATAGTCTTTGTCTTGATTTTTTTACTGCTGCCGTAAATCGCTTTGCGAACAATAACAACACCCAGGTACAAGGTATAAAGTGCTATGACTGGCTTTATATATTGATTGTATTCTTCCAGAGAAGACAGCACATAAGCACCTAAAGCGGCACCAATTACACCGGGCAGGAGCAGCGTCTTGAAAAGTTTTTTGTTAACATTCTGAAACCGCAGATGCATTAATCCAGAAACACCACTGGTGAATATCTCTGACGTGTGAATACTCGCACTGGCTGCTGCAGGTGGAACACCAAACGAAAGTAGGAATGTAGATGCGCTTACTCCGTATGCCATACCGAGAGCCCCATCGATCATCTGGGCAATAAACCCTGCCAGCATGAAAAGATAGAAATCTTCACTGAGGCTACTGATCCACGTTGCTGCAGATTCAAAGAAATTAAAGGAATAAAGAATAGTTGCGATGGCAACAACGAAGACAAGAACGATAAGCGTAAGGTAGATATATTTTCCATTGAAAGGCACCTTGCGTGGCACTTCCATCGTGGTTACTTTCTCAAATGGCTGCTGGCGTTCCATGGTTGTATCGTTCATCTCTATTCTCTATCGATCTAGTATACAAATATGAGGCATGGAAGCTTTAACTCCCAGTGTTACTGGAAAAAAGGCTGTAAAAAATTAATGAAAGCGCCGAAATGTCAGATATCAGATACTTTCGGCAACAAAAATCCGCTTTACACGCTCACTGGTGTTCGTTAAAATCTCGTATGGAATTGTCTTAATAGAGGATGCTATTTCCTGAATGGGTAACTGCGATCCAAATAAAATCACCTCATCACCTTCTGCTGCGTCTATGCCGGTTATGTCAATCATGGTCATATCCATACACACATTGCCAATCACTGGTGCCCGCTTTCCATTGATCAGTACTTGCCCAACGCCCCGGCTAAACGCGCGACTAAATCCATCGGCATAACCAATGGCAATGGTCGCCAGTGTGAGGTCGCCAGAAGCTACGCCTCTTCGTCCATAACCAACACTCTCGCCAGATTTTATATGCCTGATTTGGGAGATAATTGTCTTCAGCGTTGCCACAGGTTTTAATTCACGGAAACCCTCTGTTGTTGGATCTACTCCATACAATCCTATACCCAGACGCACCATATCCATTTGATAATCGGGCAACCGTAATATACCTGGTGTATTCAAAATATGATATAATGGTTTATATCCTAAAGCATCTGAAATGCGATCGGCCCATTGTTTGAATTTCCCTGCCTGATTTTTAGAGAAGGTATCGTGCTCGGTTTCATCTGCACCGGCAAGATGACTGAAAATAGAAGCTACGTGAAGATTTTTATGCTTTCTTAAAAGCTGAATCAGTTCGTCAAGATCACACTCTTCAAAACCCAGGCGATGCATCCCTGTATCCAGCTTGATATGAATACTAAGCGACTGGTCATTCAGATAACTGAGAAGAGCACGCAGAATTTTAAAACTATAAATTTCCGGCTCCAGCCGATGCAACTGCAGAGAATTAAAACTTTCTTCGGATGGGTTCATCACCATGATCGGCAATGCTATATTATTCTTTCGAAGATCCACACCTTCATCGGCGTAAGCTACGCCGAGGTAATCCACCTGATGGTACTGAAGTATATTGGCTATTTCGTTACTACCACTTCCGTAAGCAAAGGCTTTCACCATTACCATGATTTTGATGGAAGGCTTGAGCCGCGACCTAAAGAAATTAAGATTGTGCACCAACGCGCCCAGGTTAATCTCCATTACAGTGCCGTGAACTTTTCGTTGTAACCGGTTTACGATCTTTTCAAATTCAAAAGTTCTAGCGCCTTTTACCAGAATTATTTCATTGTGAAGCTCACTCGTATCGAAATCACGCAGAAAGGTCTCTGTAGATTCGTAAAATATAGATGTTGAAGAAAAGTACTTTCTATACTCACCCAGTACTCTCCCTATACCTATAAAATCATCGATGTGATTTTTAGTAATCAGTTCGGCAATGAGTTTCACCAGGTTTTCGTTTGGCAAACCGGATTCGAGTATATCCGAAAGAATCACCCGCTTACGTGTACGTTGATGTTGATGTGTAAGAAACTGCAGGCTAATCTCCAAACCGGCCAAGTCGTTATTATAAGTATCGTCAACCAGCTGGCAGTGATTGATACCTTCTTTCAACTCGAGGCGCATTTGCACCGTACGTAAACTGTTTATACCTTCCTGAATTGCCATCTGATTGTACCCAAGCCACAGCAGCGTTGCTATACAATGGAAGCAATTCTCTATGGAAGCGGGATCAGAAAAAGGCAATGTCAAAGAGAGCCGTTGACCTTGGTAAATAACTATATACCTGGACTGTACTGACTCAATAACTATATCTGCGGAAATGCTGTAGCCCCAGCTTAGCGATTTGTAGTTTGATAAAGAGATAGCATTATCAATAGCATCATGATCTTTACAATAAATAAGTGTATGGCTTGCTTTAAACAACCGCAACTTTTCTTGTATCTTTTGCTGCTGACTTGAAAAACCTTCGTCATGCGCGGACCCAATCATTGAAAATATACCAATGGTTGGCTTTATAACATTAGCCAGTTTCTCCATTTCTCCAGGGTGCGAAATACCTGCCTCGAATATACCGATGGTATGATGCGGCTGCATTTGCCACACTGAAAGAGGGACACCTACTTGCGAATTATAGCTTCCTGGATTTTTCACAACACTTCCGTTCCTGGAGAGCATCTGATACAACCATTCTTTAATAATTGTTTTACCATTGCTGCCAGTAATACCAATAACCGGTATATAGAATTGAGTGCGATGATACGCGGCCAGTCTTTGAAGTGCATCTACAGATGATGTAACCTGAATAATATTGGCCTCTTTTAGAGAAGCTATATTTTCTATTACCTGTTCAACCACAAACTGGTGTACTCCCTTTTGATATAGCTCTTGTATATACCGGTGTCCGTCATGACGCTCACCTGCTATAGCAAAGAATATAGCGCCAGACTCTCCCACAGCCTTTCGGCTATCAATTATAAGGGTGCGTATCTGCTTATCTGAAATATACTGCAGGTTCTTACCACCTGTTATCTTCTCTAATGATGAAAAATTGATCATGGCCTCAGAATAATCGCGCACCGTTAGGCACCTTTTTATCAATACTACTCAAAACAACATGATTATGTTCATCCGGGAAACCTGTTACTAATACTTCGGAAACAAAATTTGCGATTTGCTTGGGCGGAAAATTTACAACACAGATTACTTGTCTGCCAATTAGTGCTTCGATTGAATAGTGATCGGTAATTTGCGCACTTGATCTTTTTATACCTACCTCACCTAAATCTATCCATAATTTGATAGCAGGCTTTCTTGCTTCTGCAAACGATTCCACTTTTATAATGGTACCGGCCCGTAAATCAACTTTTATAAAATCATCCCAGCTTAACATCTCTAAAAATTTTTAAAACCGTCAAATTCCTTACATTTAATTCATGATCCAATCGAACTTATGCCCAAATAAATGGCATTACGAGTTTAATTTTGTACTTTGTCGAAACAAAAAATAAAATTCTGGCGTTAACAAGAGGCACCTGGGCCACCACAGAATGAAGCACAAACTTCATCATATTCTTTTAACACTCAGCCTGAGTACAATTACACCCGCAGGGTTTATGGTACTGCATGCCCAAGATGCTACCTTCGATGGTGGTACCGTTTCATCTGAAAAGGAACGTATTAATTACTCGCCCGGTGGTGAGGGGGAACCTCTCAGTGGAGGTTCATCCGTGTCATCTTCCAGTGTTAATACAAATACAAGGGTCTCCACAGCAGCGAGAGACTCAGCCAGCATGCGAAATCCCACGCGCATCCCAGTAACAGCAGATCCCGGCAAGAACATGTCTAAACCGGCTCACGAAGACGATGTTCTTTCATTTAATTTTCTTTACTATATCATTCGCAAGTACAAGTTACAGGATATAGTTGATTGAGGTTACTGTTCCTAAAACAGCCGCACCTTTTGCCCATTTTAAACATTTTTTTGTTTTCTCCAAGAACGTAATGGTTCTCATTTCCCGTCTATGTATGGGCAAAGGAAGAAAGAGATGGTATCAGAGATTTAGAACGTGATTCCTGAGAGTTACCTATTTACCAGTACTTCATAGACCTACACGTACACACGATAAAACAAAGAAGCCAGTGAACATTCACTGGCTTCTTTTATTTTGGGTCTAAAATCTTCTTAATAATTAGATCCGGCTCTGATCATCGCACAGCGGAAACCAACTGTAGCGGTAGCAGAATCTTTATCCAGATATCTTCTTGTACCAGGTGACATCCAGTATGCTACATCCTTCCATGAACCACCTTTGTACACGCGGGCGTTATCATTAATGAGGGAAGTAAATGTTTCTGGGTTTTTCTCTGAATCGCTATTATACCCCGATGAAGGATCAAGGAAACCATCTCTTCTGATTGGGTTAAGATCATCAAAATCCTGGTAAGTAGTAGGACGGTAAGTGTCCTGAACCCACTCGCTTACGTTACCTGCCATGTTATAGAGACCGTAATCATTCGGAGGGAATTCATATATATAAGAGGTGATCAACGCACCATCGTTCAAACGACCTGCTATACCAGCATAGTCACCACGACCGCGTTTAAAGTTAGCAAGCATAAAGCCCATTTGTTTTCCGTATGGGTTACGAACCGCGTGACCATCCCAAGGATAAATGCGCTGGTGCGTTTGCATTTCTTCCAGCCACTGAGTACCGATCAATGCCTGTGCAGCATATTCCCACTCAGCTTCTGTAGGCAAACGGTAAGCAGGTACTACAATACCAGATTCCAACGGAATACGGCCATCGCTTTCTGCATATTCTTCACCAGCATTTTCAGCCAGTTTAATGTTCACGGCGCGTGTTCTCCATACAGCATATTTATTAGCCTGATTCCAGGTGATACCCACTACAGGAAAATAACGAAAACCAGGGTAACGCAGATAGTGATCAACATAAGGATCATTGAAAGCAAGCTTGCCTACCCAAACCATTGTATCCGGAAGAGCGGCCTGATAAGCTTCCTGTGAAGAATCTTTTGCGAGGTAATGCAAGTATTCCAGCCAGTGGATGTTGGCAATTTCAGTTTCATCCATATAGAATGAAGCTACTGAAACTGTTCTCTCGATGTTATCGCGATACGACATAACATCTTCTTCGAAAGAACCCATAACCGCACGTCCACCTTCGATGAACACCATATTTGGTGCATCGGGTTGACCTTCGTATGGATTAACCATAAATCCGCCCTGATCTTCGTCATTATAAGCTAAGCCTGTAGCTGAACTCATCTGACCCGGGTTTGAAGCTGTGGGCTTTCCGCCTTTGCCTCCAAAAAGTGAGCAGGCAGACAGGGCAACTGATCCACCAACTACATACAAGAGAACCCTGAAAGAATACTTCATTTTCATTCTAGATTTTAAACCAAATGCTAATTAAGGGGATAATCCCATGTTTTCCAAGCAGTCGCAAGTTATTAGTGAATCTTTAATGAAAGGAAAACCGGTACTATAAAACGTAACCAATTGGGATTCATTGTTTCGGGAATCATCTATCCATTTTTGGGAAGCAGAACATGCCGGAAGTTCCGTTTAGTTGACATTTTCGAAGGTTAAAGCGGGTGGCATGCCTTTTCGATTAACGGGTTTAAAAAACATTCCTTATGTTCACCCTTGAAGACTTCCGCGTTATGACCTTCGAAAAGAAATGTGATATCATCACATTTCACGGTAATTACCTGATGCAACGCGTACTGGCCGACTGCAAAGTTTTTTTGTATTACACTGACGGCTTCTACATTGAAGTGTTTTATTCTCCTAAGTATCAAAAGGTATTAATGATCAATGCTTTTGATAACACGGTTGGACTGAAGCCTTATCTTGACAAAATTTCTTTGGATGATTTGACTTCGTGACCAGCCATTCGACTTAACAGCTCAATGGCTGCGTCTACAGTCTTAACGTTATCAATTATCAGCATGGCCTTACCACCACTGTCTTTCATTTTACATTGCTTGGAATTTTTCTGGACAAAAGATAGTACCTGTCCAAATATGTCTGAGCTGAAATATGCATCCTTGGTACTGATAAAGTAAGCGCGGAGTTTTTCACTCTTGAGGCTTAATTTTTCGAACCCGAGCTTCTCTCCAAGCCAGCGCAGTCTTACGGTATTGATCAATTCCTCCACGGTAGGAGGTATAGCACCAAAACGGTCGCGCATTTCATCTACAAACTTATTAAGCTGTGTTTCATCCGGTATATTATCGAGCCTGGAGTATAGCTGCAGGCGCTCCGTTGTACTGGCAATGTATGTTTCGGGAATCAATATTTCCAGATCGGTTTCAATTACGCAATCCTGAACAATTAGCTTTGCTTTTTCTGCCAGATCAGAAGCAAACAATTCCTTGAAATCCGTTTCCTTCAATTCCTGCACGGCATCATCCAGAATTTTGTGATAAGTATCAAAACCAAGATCGCTGATAAATCCTGTCTGTTCAGCGCCTAATAAATTGCCGGCTCCGCGTATATCAAGGTCACGCATGGCTACCTTAAAGCCATCGCCCAATTCAGAAAATTCTTCCAATGCTGATAATTTTTTTCTGGAGTCAGCAGATAGCATCGATGCGGGCGGTGTGAGTAAATAGCAGAATGCTTTTTTATTCGATCGACCAACACGTCCGCGCATCTGGTGAAGATCAGACAAACCAAACATGTGCGCCTGGTTGATGATGATGGTATTGGCGTTGGGTATATCAAGTCCCGACTCAATGATGTTGGTAGAAACCAACACATCGTATTCTCCCTCAATAAATTTTACCATTACCTTCTCAAGCTTGTCGCCTTCCATTTGTCCGTGACCAATACCAATACGAGCATCGGGCACAAGCTTGTAAATAACGTTGGCAACAGACTCTATATCACTCACGCGATTATATACAAAGAAAACCTGCCCGCCCCTGCGCAGTTCTTTGCTTATAGCATCACGGATAATTTCTTCATTAAAGGTATGCAACTCCGTAGTTACCGGTTGGCGATTAGGTGGTGGTGTTGCTATAATACTCAAGTCGCGAGCGCCCATTAAAGAAAAATGTAATGTACGTGGTATCGGTGTAGCTGTGAGGGTGAGTACATCTACATTTACCTTCAACTCTTTGAGTCTGTCTTTCACCTTCACGCCAAACTTCTGCTCCTCGTCTATTATGAGCAGACCAAGATCCTTGAATTGAACATCCTTACTTACCACACGGTGTGTTCCGATGAGTATATCTACTTTTCCTTCTTTCGTTTCGGCTATGATTTTTTTTATTTCAGCATCTGTTTTGAAACGGGAAACATATTCCACCCGCACTGGAAAATTTGAGAGTCGATCGCGAAACGTTTTGTAATGCTGCATTGCTAATATGGTAGTTGGCACTAATACCGCTACCTGTTTGCCTTCGCTTGCTGCTTTGAATGCTGCACGCACAGCAACTTCTGTTTTTCCAAAGCCAACATCACCACACACCAGTCTATCCATCGGGTGAGGCTGCTGCATATCTTTCTTTACATCTTCGGTGGCACGCGCCTGATCTGGAGTATCTTCATACATAAACGATGACTCCAGCTCTGCCTGTAAAAATCCATCCGGGGCGTATGCAAATCCAGGTGCAGTCTTGCGTTTTGCGTATAACTCAATAAGCTCTTTTGCAATGTCTTTTACGCGCTTCTTTACTTTTGACTTCTTAGTTTCCCACTCCTGCGTACCCAGCTTGCTCATCACAGGCGGAGTGCCTTCCTTACCCGAGTATTTGGATATTTTATGAAGCGAGTGAATGCTGACATACAACAAATCGTCATCTCGATATACGAGACGTATAGCTTCCTGCTCGTGACCGTTAATATCGCGTTTCTCAAGACCTGCAAATTTTGCTATGCCATAATCAATGTGTGTTACAAAGTCTCCCGGCTGAAGCGTTTGCAGCTCTCGCATGGTGAGTGCTTTCGATTTGGTAAATTTCTCTTTCGCTTTATAGCGATGGAAACGTTCAAAAATCTGATGATCGGTATAGCAAACAATCTTCAGATTCTGATCAACATAGCCTTGTCTCAGCGCAAATTCAAGAGGCTGAAATTTCAACGCCATATTTATCTCTTCAAAAATACCTTTCAGCCGCTCTAGTTGCCGGGGCATATCAGCAGCAATAAAATTACTCAGACCATGCTCCTGGTGTTCGTACAGATTGGCTGTCAGTAACTCGAAGTCCTTATTGAACGATGGCTGTGCTGACGATGTATACTCAATCGTATCGGTGTTGGGAAGTATAAATCTGTTTCCAAATTCAATACGTGTAAAGGAAGCACTCCGCGTTGTAAATTCTTTTCCGGTATCGAATAATTTATCAGGTGACGAAACAACCTGTACTCCGCTTGCTTTTATAATCTTATCGAATGATGCTTCGGCACGATCGTAGCTTTTCTGAACGATGTCTTCCGTTAGTTGAGCGTCCTTTAACCATAACTTCGTTTCAGCTGATATAAATTCAAGCAACGACTGCCGCTCTTCCTGTATCAGCTTAGTCTGCACATTCGGTATGATATTTACCTTCTCAAGAGAATTTACAGAGAGCTGAGAACCCGGTTCAAACGTACGAATGCTGTCTACTTCATTGCCAAATAACTCGATGCGATAGGGAAGCTCGTAAGCAAAGGAATAAATATCAATGATACCACCGCGAATGGCAAATTGGCCAGCTTCGTAAACAAAATCGGTTCTTTCGAAATCGTAATTATGAAGAAACTCTTCGAGAAAATTAACATCGAGTTGTTCCTTTAGCTTTATAGTAAATGTATTGGAGGCAAGTGATCGCTTATTGATCACCTTCTCGCTTAACGCTTCGGGATAGGTAACAATAATCTCCGCTGCAGATTTACTTGCCAGGCGATTGAGTACCTCGGCACGCATTAAAATATTGGCATTCTCTGTTTCATCGTACTCATACGGTCTTTTGTACGACATGGGAAAAAGTAAAACTTCCCGCTCCAGCAGATTTTGAAGATCGTTCTGAAAGTATGCGGCTTCTTCGCGATCCTGAAGTATAACCAAATAATCTCTCGGGTGTATTTTAAAGGTGGCTGCCAGCACGACAGCATCGAGGCTACCAGACAATCCTTTTACACGAATAGTTTGAGGTGCAGACGCTTTGATCCCATCGGCTATGGTCTTTACCAAACTATCCGCTTTATAGATACTTAGAAAATCGTTCGCCTTCACGTACCGTTTCTGTTTATGATTGCATTAGTCCGCTAAAAATATCTGCCAGCAAACTGTCCGCCTTGTATTCGACAGAATGTGATCAAGTGCAACGATATCTACGGATTAACAAAAAGAAGGGTGCAAAGATAACAGCCCGGCAAATCCCTCACCAACTGTTATAAATTATATTTTTTGTTGAGTTTACTATTTGACCGGCGACTGCTACCTTGTTGCTTCACAGCGTCCATAAACGTCAGGAAGATGAATTTTGTTCAACAGCTTTTACTGTACATCAGCATCACATCATTCGTCTTTCTGTTGATTGGTTTGTATAAGCCCTGGACTATGTTATGGTGGGAAGATGTGCAGAACAGAAGAAAGATATTGAGGCTTTATGGCAGCATCTCGATTATCACCTATGGTTTGCATTGGCTTATGATTGCCTTCATTTGACTTACAAAAAAGATGAGATCTATAACATTAACTTTAACGGCACTTGCTCTTATGGTAGTGTCGTGCAACACGCAAAAGAAAGAGAAACAAGCCGACAAGCCCTATATTCCACCTATGCCTGCAACGGTACCCGATCAGTTGCCCGATATGGCAATAACTTTACTGGATGGAAAACAATTCTCGATGAGAAGTTTCACCGGTAAAAATATACTCATCATGTTTCAGCCAGACTGCGATCATTGCCAACGAGAAGCCAAACAGTTCAGTGAAAAGATAGATGCTTTTGCTGCGTACCAACTATATTTTGTTTCCACGGCAACTGCAGATGAGCTTCGGAAATTTTCGGAAGAGTATGAATTGAACAACAGGCCTAATGTGCATTTTGGAAATACTACCTCTAATCAGATCATCGAGAACTTTGGGCCTATCGATGCACCGTCAGTATATATCTATCACGACCGTAAACTGATAAAGAATTTTAACGGAGAAACCGATCTGTCAAAGATTCTGCAAAATATTTAACCCATGGCAGCGGTTTTTCTCACGGCTGAATGGCGCAAACTGGCCATGGCGAATTATGTTGTAGATCCATCTGCACTGCAGCCATACCTTCCCAATAAGACGGAACTTGATCTTTGGAATGACACCTGTTATGTAAGCCTTGTCGGCTTCATGTTTTTAAACACGAAGCTTTGTGGCTTGCGCATACCTTTTCATCATACATTCGAAGAGGTAAATCTTCGCTTCTATGTGAAGTATAAAGATATAACGGGTTGGAAACGAGGTGTGGTTTTTATCAAAGAGATTGTGCCTAAACCTGCACTCACATTCGTAGCCAATACCATGTATGGCGAGCACTACCAAACCCTGCCGATGTCGCACATGATAGAAGCAAAAGACGATAGACTGACCGTTGCCTATCGCTGGGAACTACAGCGCTGGCATTCACTGGAAGTGACGGCAGCCAAAAATACAGTAGCGATACGAGAAGGCAGTGAAGAAGAATTTATCACGGAGCATTACTGGGGTTATACACAGCTTGCGCCCCATAGAACATCCGAATATGCTGTGGAACATCCCCGGTGGATGGTATTTCCTGTAAGCAGTTATCGTATTGATGTTGATTTCGGGAAAATCTACGGAGGTGGCTTTTCAAATCTTTCAACGCAAAAACCGGGTTCCGTATTTCTGGCAGAAGGTTCTGAGATCGTAGTAAGGAGGGGTACAAAAATATAGGTATATCAGGCGGTAAGCGAAAACCATACTACTGTTGCCAGTAAAGAAATCAGCCAGATAATAAGAAGCGTACGCAATCTTTTGAGCCTGCGGTGTGCGGTTTCTTTGTCGTGGTTCGACTGCATGGTATAGGTTGTGTAGGTGTTTGCCATTACGACCGTTACGGGAGCGGGTATAGTCAAGTTTACCTTTTGATGGGTGATTTTTAAAAAAAGTTTTTATAGCTACAGGAAATCCCGCATCAGACTTATAATTACCTACATTAATTAATTCAACCTAACGAACGTATAGCTGATAACTTTTCCATTTCCTTCTATAGAGGCTTCATTTATATCGTGGTTATCCTTTCGCACAAGTTTATACCGAATGATTTTCGGGAAGTCATGTTTCATATTTTCAGCAACGAACATCGTTTTGTCATATTGTGTTATCCTGAATGCAACCGGGCCTTGATTGCCGATAACATCGGGCACATAATAGAAAGCACCTTGTTCAAGTTTTAATGTTATTTCTTCAGTAACTACCGTATCAGCCGTGTTCTTTATGCGGTATGATATGCCGTGAATAGTTTGATTGTCGTGATCAAGTGACCAGTGTTCGAAAACCTGTTTGTCTTTTAATTGCCATGTGCCGAGCAACCACCCAAATTCTTTTTGCTGGCTCCATGTGTTGAAGTTCATACAACACGCAAAAAACAGAATCAGGATTTTTATGAAGGAAAAGTTCATAGACAGTATAGCATTTAAGTAAAGTTAAGTAATCATTTACCGGTCTTCGCAGTTTAGCTCACCTTGATGTTGCATTTTTAACCGTTCGCCAATCTTCTATTCGTTATGATTGTAAATACCTGAACCAAAATCCGAAAGTTTTCGTACTTATGATACAAAATTAAAAATCTGACAGAAGGCGGAGATAGAACGAGGGGAATAAACTGACAAAATTTCTTTTGAAGGCGTTCTGCCTGGTTTTTGTTCAGAAACAAACGCTTAATAAAATTGTGATTATGAAAAGATTTGCATCACTTTTTCTGGCGGCAGTGCTTGGTAGTGCCAGCACGATGGTCGCATTCAAAGTTTTGGACAAAGATGAACAGGGTGTCAAGTTAGACTATATTAATGGCACACCGACATCGAGAGTAGCGTACAGCGTTAATGAAAACGGACAAACTGTACCGCTTGATTTTACTCAAACAGCCGAGCGTGTAACGCCAGCGGTGGTATATATCCGCTCTACCCAGGATGGAATGTCGCGAAGAGATGAATCTACAGATAACTCCGATCCTTTCCGTGAATTCTTCGGACCCCGTATGATGCCTCAAGGACCAACCCAGAGTTCCGGCTCGGGCGTAATTGTTAATGAGAATGGTTATATCGTTACCAACAACCACGTTGTGCAAGATGCTGATGTGGTAGAAGTAACGTTGTACGATAACCGTACTTATAAAGCAGAAGTTGTGGGTACAGATCCGGATACTGATATAGCGCTTATTAAAATAAATGAGAAAACTCTTCCCCATCTTTCATTTGTAGACTCAGACAAATCGAAGGTTGGTGAGTGGGTATTGGCTATCGGAAATCCTTTCAATTTAAATTCTACTGTAACCGCTGGTATTATAAGTGCGAAAGGAAGAAGCATTAACATCCTTCAGCGTAACTCGGAAGGAGGCAATACTGCGATCGAATCATTTATACAGACCGATGCAGCTATTAACCCTGGCAACAGCGGTGGTGCATTGGTAAACCTCAATGGTGGTTTGCTGGGTATCAATACTGCAATTGCGAGTCCTACAGGTTCTTACTCTGGCTATGGTTTTGCAGTACCTTCAAACATTGTGAGTAAGATTGTTGAAGATCTCATTCAATTTGGTACCGTACAACGCGGTTGGTTAGGTATATCCATCGGCAGTGTAAACAGCCAGATTGTAAAAGAGAAAGATTTACAGGTTAATACAGGCGCGTATGTATCCGGATTTCCTGAACATAGCTCGGCAAAAGAAGCTGGTTTGCAGGAAGGCGATGTGGTAGTGAAGATAGATGAAACACCGATCAACACCAGTGCTGCGTTGATTGAATATATAGGTCGTCATCGTCCGGGTGATAAAGTAAATGTTACTGTCAATCGTAAAGGAAAAGAGCTCACGCTACCGGTTGTGTTAAAAAACCGTGACGGAAAAACCGGAACTGTGAAGCCTGAAGAACGTGATGGCTTTGCTTCTCTGGGATTAGAAGTTGAAGATGTTAGTGGAAATGTTCTGAAAAAATTAGATATTAACAACGGTGTTCGGGTAAAGGAACTCGGGAACGGGAAATTGGCCAAGTACACAGACATTCGTGAAGGCTTCATTATCACAAAGGTCAACGAGACGCCGGTGAAATCCGTTAAAGAGTTCAATGAGTTATTGAAGAAAAAGAAAACTGGTGAATTGGTTATTCTCTCCGGCACGTATGAAGATGTTCCCAGAGAATTCAATTATGCCTTTAGAATGTAAAATAACAGTTAGAATTTATGAGGAGACTTTTTAAGAAAGGCGAACGTGTTCGCAGCAAGATTGATGGGAAAGTGATGGAAGTTCTCAAGTACATTAAAAACAATTTCGTAGAAGTGAAATGGTTTGACCTTGAGAAGAAGGAAGTCCGAACCAACAAGATTAAGGAAGATCAACTCTCCAAAGCAGCATAAATAGTTTAAACGTTATCCGTTAACCGTAATAGTTCATTAAAAATTATTACGGTTAGCGGATAACACTTAACGTTTAGGCAACTTCCTCTAACTTTGCACAGTTAGTGTAAAAGAGAACTGCTTATCAAAAAGTTTGACATTCCCGCTTACTACCGGTCGTCCATTACCGGTAAAATAAAAGAAGCGCGCAGAGTAAAAGATCTGCGTAAACAAGACTTCTCTCCAACCCTGCTGAATTTCGGCCCGGTTCAGTTTTATATCGCCCGTCATTTCGGGTTTTGCTATGGTGTTGAAAATGCCATCGAGATCAGCTACCGTGCTTTAGAAGAAAATCCCAACAAGCGCGTATTTCTGCTTAGCCAGATGATTCATAACCAGGAAGTAAACAACGACCTGCAAAGCCGCGGAATCCAGTTTATTATGGACACCGATGGCAAACAATTTATACCCTGGGATGCCCTGCAAAAGGACGATGTAGTAATTATCCCCGCATTTGGAACCACTGTTGAAATCGAACATTTGCTCCTGGATAAAGGTATAGAAGTACAGAAGTATAACACCACCTGTCCTTTTGTAGAGAAGGTATGGAATCGCTCTGAGAAACTCGGCAGTGAAGACTACACCATCATTATACATGGTAAGCCCAGACATGAAGAAACGCGTGCTACTTTTTCGCATAGCGCACAGAAAGGGCGTTCGGTGATTGTGCGCGATATGAATGACGCCATAAAACTGGGAGAGTATATTCTGGGCCGAAAATCCCCTGAAGCATTCTTCAAGGAATTTGCTTCAAAGTACTCAATCGGATTTGATCCACAGCTTCACTTGCAGCGTATTGGTGTTGTTAATCAAACAACCATGCTGGCAACGGAGACACAAGCTATTGCCGATTACCTCCGTCAACTGATGGTTGATTTGTACGGCATGGAAAATCTGAAGGAACATTTTGCCGATACACGTGACACGCTGTGCTATGCAACGAATGATAATCAGGATGCCACGTATCAGCTGTTAGAGACGGACGCTGATCTGGCCTTAGTGGTGGGCGGATATAATAGCTCAAATACTTCACACATCGTAGAACTGTGCGAGCGCAAATTCCCGACTTACTTCATTAACTCTGAAAAAGAAATTGTATCAAAAGAAGAGATCAATCACTTTGACTATCATAACAGGAAGCATGTAAAGACACACTCCTTCCTGCCAGATAAAAATATAGTCAAGATTATATTAACCAGTGGAGCATCCTGTCCTGATACCTTGGTGGACAGAGTTATGCTTCGGATACTTGAGTTCTTTCAACCTGTTACGTCAGTGGACGAAGTTCTGACGAAGTTTATAGAAGCGCCACGGGCTTAATTTGTGGCTGCCAGGCGTGCTTTAATCAGCGTCAGCCGTGCTTTTCTTCTTACGGGAAGTAGAGTCTTCTACTTTCTTGCCGTTACGATGTTCGCCTAAAATAACCACATCTTTCGTGATCTCGTACTGTCTGGCAGCTTGCATCATTGCTTCGTAAGTGTCACGAATAAGAATGGTACCACCCGACTTTGCTCCCTTATTTCGTATTTCAAGCCAAAACCCGTCTTTTTTCTTCTTCGGTAATACTGGAGGTCTTCCCATGATAGTTGTAGTTTGTTAATTATAACTTAATAATGAACCTTTTGGTTCGATTTTTTTGATGAGTGGGCTATTCTGTTATATTTCAGGCTTCACCTAAAATACAATGATACGAGGTTTAATTGTTTTTATCTGTATAGTTCGCTCCCTTTCGGCTATAGCACAACAAGAAAATCGCTCAGCGGATACTACCCAGGTACTTGATGAAGTCACAATTGAAGCTTTTCAGTATGACCGCCCGCTGTCTGAAGTGCCTGCCTCTATTGGCCTTCTGCAAACGAAAGAACTCGAACGATTCAGCAATACATCCCTATTATCTGCTATAAATACCGTGCCGGGCGTACGTATGGAAGAACGGTCGCCAGGAAGCTACCGACTGGCTATACGCGGGAGCTCGCTGCGCTCACCTTTTGGTGTACGCAATGTAAAAGTTTACTGGAATGGATTGCCGTTTACGGATGCAGGCGGTAACACATACCTGAATCTCCTGGATCAAAATTCTTTTCAGCAGGCAGAAATCATTAAAGGCCCGGGCACAAGCCTGTATGGCGCGGGCACGGGTGGCGTGTTGCTTTTAAAAAATTCACCCGTTAAAAGCGGTATAGATGTATCGGCCATGGCTGGCAGTTATGGATTGATGCGCTATACTATGCAGGCAAAATCGCACAGCGACCAAAGCAATATACAAGTACTCTATGCACACCAGCAGTCTGATGGCTATCGTCAGCAAACAAAGATGGCACGCGATGTTGTGCAGACACAAGCCGATTTTCTGGTGAATGAAAAAGGAACCTTATCAGCCAATATACTCTACGCTGACTTGTACTATCAAACACCAGGCGCCTTGACAAAGCAACAATATCAGACTGATCCACGACAGGCACGCCCGACTGCAGGACCTAATCCGGGTGCTATTGAACAAAAGGCAGCTGTATACAACAAGACGTTCTATTCAGGTTTAAGTTATGATTATCAGTGGAACGATCGCTGGTCTAACACAACCGGTGTATACGGATCGTTCACGCAATTCGACAACCCTGCTATTCGTAATGTTGAGAAACGTGTGGAACAAGGCATGGGAGCAAGAACCAACACACAGTATATTTTCCCGAAAGGTAAACTGAATTTTGGTGCTGAATATCAACGCAGCTTCTCGCCTGTAAAAGTATACGATAATAACCAGGGCCAATCAGGCGCGATGCAAACCGATGATGAGATCTCCATCAATACCTATTTTGGTTTTGCCCAGGCTGAGTTTTACCTGCCTGCCAATTTCTTTCTTACTGCCGGTGCAAGTATTAACAAGCTAGATGTTAATGATATCAAATTATCAGACACTCCTCCGAGAAATGCCAGTAATAATTTCGACCTTGTTTTTTCTCCTCGCATAGCATTATTAAATAAAATCAGTCCATATATCTCTATTCATGCGAGCTACAGCCAGGGATATTCACCCCCTACTTCTCAGGAATTATTCCCTTCTACGGGGCAATTTAATCCTGATCTCAAACCAGAACAGGGAAAAAATTCCGAAATAGGCATTCGTGGTCTGTTGTTCAATACTACTTTTACTTATGATGTAGTTGTCTATAATTTTCAACTCAACGAGACCATTGTTACCAGGCGCCTGGACGATGGCGCTGAATATTTTGTAAATGCCGGCAAAACACAGCAGCGTGGTGCTGAAATCCAGCTCGGATGGTCACCTCATCTATCGCCACAATCATTCTTATCAAATCTGAAAGTATGGACGAGTTTTACGTATAATGACTATACATTTAAAAACTACGCGAAAGACACCACTAACTACAGCGGCAATAAACTTACCGGCATAGCACCTCATATTGTTGTAGCTGGCTTGGATCTTAATATACAAACGGGATTGTATACAAACATCACGTTTACTTATACCGATCGCATCCCTGTGAACGATGCCAATACAGATTACGCGAACGACTACTTTTTGCTTGGTGCCCGTGCCGGCTATAAAAAACAATGGCAGCGCCTTTCGCTGGATATATTCGGAGGTGTTGATAATGCATTGAATGCAAAATATAGTCTGGGCAATGACCTTAATGCTGCGCTTGGCAGATACTATAATGCCGCGCCAGGCATTAATTATTATGCAGGCCTTAAAACTGGTTTATCGTTGTAGTTACCTGATTATAATGGTATGAGCCTTGTTCCGGAAGATGTACGTGAAGGCGCACTGAAAGCATTGCAACACAATCTTTCCGGCACGGTTGCTTTCCAATCCTTTACATCCATAAGCGGTGGATGTATTAACCATGGTGGCAGGTTCACCACATCTTCCGGAGTCTATTTTCTGAAATGGAACAGCCGGAGTCGTTATCCCAACATGTTTGCTACCGAAGCACGTGGGTTGGCATTATTAGGTCAGGCGAAAAGTATATATATACCGGATGTCATTGCCACAGGAGAAACGGATGAGCATCAGTTTTTACTGCTCGAATTTATAGAAGCACCCGGCGCACCATCCAAATCCTACTGGAATGATTTCGGTCAGCAGTTAGCCAGGTTGCATCAAACTTCAGCAGCATCTTACGGTCTCGATCATGATAATTATATTGGTTCGATTCAGCAAATAAACTCTCCATCTCATTCCTGGATTGAATTCTTTATTCATCAGCGGCTGCAGGTTCAACTTCAATTCGCGGTACATGCCGGCCACGCTTCGTCTGCTTTGCAGCGAGACTTTGAAACGCTCTACACCAAATTGCCAGCACTGCTGCCCGAAGAAAAGCCTTCTTTAATACACGGTGATTTATGGAGTGGCAATATCCTGACACATGCTTCCGGAAGTCCTTGCCTTATTGATCCGGCGGTATATTTCGGCCATCGCGAAATCGATTTGGCCATGACCCAATTGTTCGGAGGCTTTGATGGTAATTTTCTGGATGCCTATGGGGAAGTATTTCCCCTGGTGCCGGGTTTTGATAAACGTGTTGATCTTTACAATCTATACCCATTGCTGGTGCATGTAAACCTTTTTGGCGTGGGCTATCTTTCATCTGTAAATTCTATACTGCAACGATTTATTTAGTTGCAGTGAATTTGTATTTTCGTTGTTCGGTTATTGCTCTACTTGTGAAGAACTACCCTCTTTATTGTGTCATCGCATTCTTTACCTTTATTTTCGATGCCGGTGCGCAACCTGCGTCATTCCGGTTCGATCACCTCACGATTAAAGATGGTCTATCACAATCGCAGCCCTATAGTATCTTTCAAGACAGCCACGGCTATATATGGATCGGAACACAAGATGGACTTAATCGTTTTGATGGCCATGAGTTTAAAGTCTTCAAGAACAATCCTTTTGATAGTACAACGCTTACGCACAACTGGGTATGGACTGTGCAGGAAGATGCAAAGGGTGATATATGGGTGGGTACATTTCAAGGTCTTTGCAGGTATATCCGCAGTGAAGACAGGTTTGTGCAATACTATCACAAAATGCACGATTCAACTTCCATCAGTGGCAATCGCCCGAATTATATAATTAAAGATAAAAAAGGGAGACTCTGGATTTCTTCATGGGGAAGCGGGCTGAATCTATACCATGCTGGCACCAATACATTTCAAAGCTTCAAAAATAATCCGGATGATCAACAATCCCTTAGCGACAATGCCGTGCGCACATTGTTCTGCGACAGCAAAGGTACAATTTGGGTGGGCACCTGGAACGGTGGCCTCAATCGTGTAGTAGAAGATGAAAAAGGTATACATTTTCAACGTTTCGACACGCAGGGTGAATATGGTTTTGGAGGGGCCGGGCGCATCACTTCTATTGCAGAAGATAAGGAAGGCAATTTATGGATCGGCAGTTATGCGTCAGGGCTCACTATATTTGAAAGATCCACTAACCGGTTTGTACACATTCTGAATTTTGGTGTAAATGATGTGAACAAAATTATATGTGATTCGCATGGCAACATGTGGATTGGCACCAACAGCGGTCTTCGCTTTTACGATCATGATGCCAAACGCTTTTATAACTATCAGCACGATCCGTCCAATCCCAATGGTATCAGTAGTAACTCTATTTATGCATTGTTTGAAGATCGCACCGGTATAATCTGGGTTTCGGGAAGCGGCGTTGATCTGTATGACCCGCACAAAAATCTCTTTAGAACTTTTCGTAACCGGCAGGGAGACCCCAACAGTCTATCGCAAAATATGGTCTGGTCGTTTTGTGAAGATGATGCCGGCAAAGTATGGATAGGCACTGAGAGCGGACCGATTAACATGTTCGATCCGGTTACACGATCATTTAAACAAATTACCATACGCGATGATCGTGGAAATATAGCCAGCAACATTTACAAGATGATTTTTAAAGATGGTGTGTTCTGGATTGCTTCTTTCAATGCCGGGCTGGTGCGATACGACAAATATACCGGCAACACGCGTTTCTTCCTCGGCTCACATAACTCTCCATTGGGCAAGATCACCATGGTAAATGAAGTAATGTTGGATGACGATAATTCTTTATGGATTGGTACACATGAAGATGGTTTGCTGCATTACAATCTGCAGACAGAAGAAGTAAAGCAGTATAAGATGAATCCGAAAGACCCTAACAGCATCGGATCAAACTTTATCAATTGCATCTATCGCGATTACAAGGAAAATATATGGATCGGTTTCTGGGGTGGCGGGTTAAGCATATATAACAAGCAATCGGGCACATTTACCAATTATCAATACGACCGCAAGGATGCAACGGGGTTAAGCGACCAGGTGGTAATCAGCATCAACCAGCAAAATGATAGTATATTCTGGATCTGCACGCACAGTGGTTTAAACAAGTTCAACACTACCACGGGAAAGTTCACACACTTCTTTGAAAAAGACGGGCTTGCCAATAATGTGGTCTATGAAATGTTGCAGGACAATACCGGCAGTTACTGGATCAGCACCAACGGAGGCATTAGCAAATTCAATCCTAAAACGTATACATTCAAGAACTATACGGAAACGGATGGACTTCAAAGCAACGAGTTTAACTCCAATGCTTTTTTGAAAAGCTCCACGGGTGAAATTTACTTCGGCGGTGTCAACGGATTTAATGTATTCGATCCTGCCGCCATCCGGGAAAATACTATACCGCCTTCGTTACTCATTCAGAATTATGCGGTGTTTGAGAAAATATATTTACCAAAGGGTGATATATCGCTAAGCTATGATGAGAATTATATCACATTCTCTTTTGCAGCGCTGGAATTTTCTGCACCGGGCAAAATAAAATATAGCTACAAACTTGATGGTTTTGACAACACGTGGACGGATGCTGGCAATACACGTGAAGCACATTATACCAACCTCGATCCGGGGCATTATACCTTTCGCGTAAAAGCCGCCAATCCGGATGGCTACTGGACAGAGCCCGGAGCATCCATCAAACTCTATATTCGTCCGCCTTTCTGGCAAACCTGGTGGTTTACATCACTTGTTATACTGTTATCGGCTGCGTTGATGTATGTAATCCACCGGTATAGACTTGAGCAGTCGCTGAAGGTAGAACGCCTTCGCAACAAAATTGCCAGCGATCTGCATGATGAGGTTGGATCGAGCTTAACACGTATATCTATATACTCTGATCTTGTTCAAAACGGTTCGGAAGAGAATGAGAGTAAAACATACCTGAAGGGCATCAGTGAGCTGAGTCGTGAGGTAGTTACAACCATGAGTGATATAGTTTGGTCTATCGACAACCGATACGATACCCTGGAAGCACTCACACTTCGCATGAAAGATTTTGCCTCTGAAGTATTGCAGGCAAAAAATATAGCATTCGAGTTTCAGGCGCAGGGTATTGATGACAAAAAGATACTTGACCCTGTTCTTAAACAGAATCTATACCTCATTTTCAAAGAAGCTGTCAACAACATTGTAAAACACGCGCAGGCCAGCCGTGTTCAAGTAGTGTTATCTGCTGCCAGAGGTGAGTTCGCCATGACTATAAAAGATGATGGCAAAGGTACTCCTGCCAATGGATCACCCAAAGGTAACGGCCTGCGAAATATGCGGCGCAGGGCCGAAGCTATAGAAGGGCAATTCTCACTTGAGAATCACCTTGGCACAACCATTACAGTAACAACCCGAAAGATATAGGCAGCTGCTAAATCAATAACTGCCCCGCGAGGCTACGAGTGCGCCGATCACGGTTACCCACAGGAATATAAAAAATACAAAGCCGATAGCATACCAGATGAGAATTGCTTTTGCCCAGTTGCTTTTGTTGGGATTCTCTGTAGAACCAAAGGCCCATACAAATAACATAATGATGCCTACTAATGGTATAAACGAAATTAAAAGTGTAAGCACCCAGTCTTTGGTCGACAATACAGCGGCGGTTTGTTGATTTTCCATGAGGTGAATAAGTTTTGGTTTAACGAAAGATACTTAATTTTGAAGAGACAGCTGATAGTATGCATCCAAAACTTCTGAGAAGATATACTAAACTGGAAACCGACCGTAAAATGCTACTGGCTGGCCTCATGCATACACCACACGATAAGCTGAATTATAGTCCTTCTGGTAGATGGTTGGTCAGCCAGATTCTCACTCACCTGGTAACATCCGAACGAATGTCGCTAATCTATATGAAGAAGAAATCGCAGGATATTGATCAGGTAGGCAATTCAAGTTTGATCGAATCATTTAAACTGCTGGCATTAAAGATGTCTCAACGTTTACCGCTGCGGTATAAAGCACCCCAGGTGCTGGTAGAGAACACGCCTGAGCCCATGCCCTTACCAGCCGTGATTAAGAAATGGAATACGATTCGAATGGATCTTTACACTTTTCCTGAGGCCATGCACGAAGAAAACATCCGGAAAAAAATCTATAAGCATCCTATTGCCGGACGACTTGATGTACTGCAGGCGGATGGTGTTCTTCCATGAACATATACATCACCATTGGCCACAGGTGAAAAACCTTTTAAAAAATTAAACTGCCACGTTCCTATTATTTGCCATACCTTACCCGCTGAACTTAAATCGCTTTATGATTAAACGCTTACTGATCTTTACCTTCGTTCTTTCTTCCTTCGCAGTTCTTGCACAACAAAAGCTGCTAAGCCCAAAGGAATTTTTGGGATATGAACTGGGCGATCATTTTACCAGGCATCATCGTGTAGTGGAGTACTTCAGGCATGTAGCCGATGCATTACCAAACGTTGAGTTTTACCAATACGGAGAAACCTATGAACGCCGTCCACTGGTATATGTGGTGATTACGGCTCCTGAAAACTTTCAAAACCTGGAACAGATTCGCACTGATAATTTGAAGCGTTCGGGTATGATGGACGGCACTCCTTCTGCTGATAAGAAAGCCATTGTATGGCTCAGCTATAATGTGCATGGCAATGAAGCCAACAGCACGGAAGCATCGATGCTTACGTTATATGAACTGAGCAATCCGCAGAACCAGAAGACACAAACCTGGCTGAAGAATACCGTGGTTATTATGGACCCTTGCCTGAATCCGGACGGTCGTGATCGCTATACTAATTTCTATAATCAATATGGCAATATGCCTCCCAATGGAGATGAAGACTCGCACGAGCATAACGAACCGTGGCCACACGGTCGCTCTAATCACTATATGTTCGATTTAAATCGCGACTGGGCATGGGCGACTCAAACCGAAACACAGGCGCGTCTAAAAATTTACAATCAGTGGATGCCCCACGTGCATGTCGACTTCCACGAACAGGGCCACAATCATCCTTACTTCTTCCCTCCTGCTGCGGAACCATTTCACAATATTATTTCAAACTGGCAACGCGAGTTTCAGGTAACCATTGGAAAGAATAACGCCAGGTATTTTGATGAACAAGGCTGGCTATATTTTACTAAAGAAGTATTCGATCTATACTATCCCAGCTATGGCGACACCTATCCTACCTATAGCGGAGCAATCGGCATGACGTATGAACAAGGCGGACAAACCGGCATTACGGTAACTACTACCGAAGGCGACCCCCTTACGTTGAAAGATCGCCTGACGCACCATCATACCACCGGGCTGTCTACTGTAGAGATTACTGCGCAGAATTATACCCGTGTAGTGGATGAATTTGAAAAGTACTTTCGCGATAATCTGAACAATCCCGCTGCAATCTATAAAACGTATGTAATTAAGGGCAGCAACAATGTTGACAAGATTGAACAGCTTACCAAGTGGATGGATAAGCATTCGATCAGGTATGGACATCCGTCTGCGGGTAAAGCAACACGCGGCTTTGATTATCAGACACAGACAGCAGGCAATGTTTCTGTTTCAACCGATGATATCATCATCAATATATACCAACCTAAATCACGCTTTATCACCGCAGTGTTTGAACCTCAATCGCACCTGAGCGATTCATTGACATACGACATTACTGCATGGAACCTGATGTATGCCAACAACCTGAAAGCTTTTGCACTGACGGAGCGCATCAACGTTGGCAAAGCCTATACTCCCAAGCCTGCAGAAAATACGGCAACAGCATCAAAACCGTATGCCTATATATTCAAGTATCAAAGTATACAGGATGTAGCATTTCTTTCTGCTTTGATACAGAAGGGAATAAAAGTCCGCTCGTCTGACAAAGCCTTTACTATTCACGGGCAGACGTTCGATCGCGGCACGTTGCTGATCACACGCCGAAATAACGAAAGCGTATCCGACTTCGACAATACTGTGCAGACGCTGGCCAAAAATATGGGTCGCGTGATCTATACAGCTACCACCGGCTTCGTAGAAAGTGGTAAAGATTTTGGATCGGGCTCTATCCATTTCATCAAAACTCCTAAGGTTGCGTTGCTGTTTGGCAAAGAAACATCATCGCTATCTGCCGGTGAAATCTGGTATTACTTCGAACAACAGCTTCATTACCCCATCACCACATTGGGAACTGATTATTTCAAGTATGTGCCTTTGAGTAAATATGATGTGCTTATTATACCGGAAGGTCGCTATAGCTCATTGGATGATAAATTTCTCGAAAAGATTTCCGGATGGGTATCGGCTGGAGGAAAGCTGATCGTGATAGCAGACGGTCTTAACGCATTTGCAGATAAAAAAGGATTTGCACTGAAGACATACGCATCCGACAACGAAAAAGACAATGCCGAGAAAAAACAAAAAGAAACCGGGCAACAAGAAGCACTAATCCGCTACGAAGATGCTGAACGCAAACAGATCTCCAATTTTATAGGAGGTGCGATCTATAAGGTTACGCTCGACAATTCTCATCCGCTGGCGTTTGGCTTATCGAATACATACTATTCGTTGAAAACAAACGAACTTCACTTTGCATACCTGGAAGGCGGCTGGAATGTAGGCGCACTGAAAGGCAAACCCAAACCTGTGCAGGGCTTTGCCGGTAAACATGCTAATGAAAAATTAGCCAACAGCATGGTGTTTGGTGTGGAAGAGAAAGGAAGCGGAACCATTATTTATCTGGTTGATAACCCGATGTTCCGCTGCTTCTGGGAAGATGGCAAAATGCTTTTATCGAATGCAGTCTTCCTTGTAGGGCAGTAAGTCTGTATTTTTGTTTCATGATGGATGAAACATTTGAACGCATCGCCGATGGTCTGGCCGAGCATGGATATGCTATAGCAGATTTATTTCTGAGCCAGGCCGAGGTCGATGCCATACGCAACAGCGCTGATTTTTTACAGGAAGCCGATCAGTTTAAAAAAGCAGGCATCGGTAAACAAAACGATCTGCAAATAAACGAAGCTATACGGGGTGACTATATTCGCTGGCTCGACAAGAATAACGCGTCTGCTCCGGCAAAAGTATATCTCGACCGGCTGCAGGAATTGATAGGGTATATCAATCGTACGCTCTTTCTTAGTTTGAAGGATTACGAAGTACACATGACGATTTATCCTGCCGGTACATTTTACAAGCGTCATCTCGATCAGTTTAAAAAGGATGATCACCGGAAGTTATCGGTTATCTGTTATCTGAATGATCACTGGCAGGACGAGCATGGCGGTCAGCTGCGTATGTATCTTGATAATGAAACGAAAGATATACTTCCTGTCAGCGGGCGGCTGGTTTGTTTTCGAAGTGATCAGATTGAACATGAAGTGCTGCCAGCCACACGCGAACGATTGAGCCTCACTGGCTGGATATTAGACCAGGTGGCCGACCTGCGGCATCTTTAGTAATAATACAGATCCAGATGATGAAGAATTTATAGCATTATGATAAAAAACATGTGAACCAATTACCTCAATGTTTGTTTACACAATCGGACTAAACCCTAAAAGGACTATGAAAAAAATATACCTGTCCATCACATTTATACTGTTTGCTGCAGCGCTGTTTGCCCAACAACAGGAGATAACAGTTTGTCACACATCGGCTACCGAAAAATTTGCTGTGTTTGCATCCAGCAAGGAATTTAAAGCATCGCATGCTACGCCCGGAAAATACGTTCACGTCAGTGAAGAAGGTGGCAAGATGATCAAGTTTAAATGTGCTGATGGTGTTGAAGCCAACGGATACTTGATCGAAGCCAAAACCAAAACAAACAACTGGATTTTAGTATTCCAGGAATGGTGGGGCCTGAACGACTATATCAAGAAACAGTCAGACAACTTATACAAAGACCTCGGTAATGTAAATATACTTGCCGTTGATATGTATGATGGAAAAGTTACCAATCAACGTGAAGATGCCGCCCGTTATATGCAGGAGTTCAAGCAAGAGCGTGGCAATGCCATTGTAAAAGGTGCATTAGAATATGCCGGTAAAAATGCACGTGTCGGCACTATTGGTTGGTGTTTTGGTGGCGGGCAGTCATTGCTCGCTGCGTTAACGGCAGGTAAACAAGCTGCTGCCTGCGTTATATACTATGGCATGCCGGTAGAAGATGTGGCCAGGCTCAAAGAACTGAACTGTGAAGTGCTGGGTATATTTGCCACACAGGATAAATGGATAAACCCGGAAACCGTTGCCAAGTTTGAGTCGAACATGAGTGCTGCCGGCAAAAAGCTTACATTGAAAAGCTATAATGCCGACCATGGTTTTGCCAATCCGAGCAACGCAATGGGATATAAAGAGGAAGCCACCAAAGATGCGTATGAGAATACGCTGGCATTCTTCAAATCGAAATTGAAGTAGCGTACCTTCATCTATACAAGGCCACAGTCTGCTTGTGGCCTTTTTTATTATCTATATATACATTTATTCCCACACAATTTTTGCTTCGTGTTTATACCACACTGGGTATTTTGCCAGGTGCACTTTCTCAATTTCGTTACGTTTTACTTTGAGTGAAGGAGTCATAAAACCGTTTTCTACAGTCCATCCCTCGCGCATAATTACCACTTTTTCAATACGCTCATAATGCTCAAGACTTGCATTTACCTGTTGCAGTGTAAAAGTCAATCCCTCCATCACCATATCTTTACTTTTATCTACAGCCATCGCTGATAAAACAACCAATGCTATGGGCTGGGGTATACCCATCCCTACCACACATATACTATCAATATCCGGGTTGGAAGAAAACTTCATCTCAATTGGAGCCGGTGCTATAAATTTAGCTTTGTCGGTTTTGAACTGATCTTTTACGCGGCCTGTAATGGTGAGATAACCGGCTGCATCGGCCACACCTTTATCACCCGTTTTTAAGAATCCATCCGCTGTGAAAACATTTCGCGTTGTTTCGGCATCTTTATAATAGCCACGCATCAATCCCGGATGTCTCACTAATATCTCACCTTCTTCCGTAAATTTTACTTCAATGCCAGGCCACGGACGGCCTACCGTTCCAATGTGTACTATATCTCCGTGATCGCCATGCGAGTATCCGCAGTTCTCCGTCATACCATAGATCTCTCGTATCTCAACGCCTAACGATGCAAACCACTTTAGCAGGCCTACCGGTATAGGAGCGGCACCACCTACAATGAGATGTGTTTTGCTAAATCCAAGTTTCTTTTGAATCACTCGCTTCATGATTGCCGATGCAATTGGTATCGACAACAAACGATCAAGTTTTTGCTGTGGCATTTTTGAAAGTATACCTTCCTGAAATTTGGCAAAGATACGAGGCACACCGCCGAATAATGTAGGCTGTACTTCGCGGAGGTTTTCAGCAAATTTATCCAGTGACTCGGTAAATGATATAGAGCTGCCTGAATACAACACACCAATCTCTATATAGGCACGCTCTGCTATGTGGCTCAGGGGCAGGTAAGAAAAGAATCGCTCGGGTTTCGTAATGCCAAAATTGCGAACCAGGCTTTGTCCTGTAAAATCAAATGCACCAAAGGTAAGCTCTACGCCTTTAGGATCTCCGGTTGTTCCCGATGAATACATAATCGATGCCACCTGCTCACCGGAAGGAAGTGCACTTTCCATCAGCGGTTCATTCTGCAGAAGATCGTCCCATGCGTCACCTTCGTTTGGCCCGTAGAATGGGAAGCTGATCTGGTATATGTCCGGAGCTATAGCATCTCGCTGTTTCACGAATGAATCCAGTTTTCCTAAAAATATAGCGCGCGCTTCACCATGCTCCAGTATGTAATGGATACCGGTTGCCGATAATGTAGGATATATAGGTATAGATACGTGGCCAGCCATCCAGATGGCGAGGTCGGCCATAATCCAGTGTGCACAGTTTTTCGAAAGAATAGCAATGTTACTTTGTGGCGGCAGGTTAAGTTTTTTCAGTGCCTGCGCTATTCTGCGTGCCTCGTTTCCTGCCTGTTGATAAGTATACACTGTCCATTTTCCGGCAACAGGTTGTCTTAAAAAAGGTTGCTTCGGTGTATTTTTTTCCCAATGATAAAAACGTTCCAAGGGTGTGTGAGCAGTCATTTTCAGAAATATTTATCCTATAATTTATCATTAGTTTATCGATTGCGTTAAAAATTGTCAAACTTTTTTATAACTGTTCCCGTTGGGTATACTGATTCGAAAAAATTGCAGGTGTTAAAATTTTTCAGGTAACACTTGTTTTATAAAGGATTGTTATGAAAAAGTTCTCTTTTTATTTTACCCGTGTAATGCTCCTTGCTGTGCTGGCGCTTATTACCTTATCAGCACGTGAAGATAATTTGCCGGAAGATGTAGCGGCTCACGTAGAGAAGATTGTTGGCGCTTATCGCGTGGCCGATCAAAAGCTGAACAACACACAAGCTTCGCGTTATTCCATTTCCATAGCAAAATCTACAGCCGGCACCGCCCTTATTGAGCTGCATAATTTTGGCAACATTATGTATGTACCCATTACAGCCATAGTGCGCGGTGATCACTTTTACATTCAGCCGCAAACTTTCAAAGGCAAAACGATCTCCATTGTTATTTCAGGTACGGGCTCTTTCTCAGATACCGGGCTTCATTTTACATACACTGTAAACACCGGGCATACACAGCTGATACACCAGTGCGAAGCAACGCGGAAATAATTCACCGGCCAGCTTAACAATATTCCAAAGGCACAATACGTGAGCTTATTGTGTCTCTTTTTCTTTATGATTGTTTTTGTACATGGAACAGCAACACATTTCAGCCATGTTCCTCAAAATAATTTTTGGCTGACCTGTTTTATTTTCATTTGACTGCGGATATTTAATCATCTTTTACAACTTTGCGATCATGAGCAAACCGGATAAAAAACTTTTTCTGCTGGATGCCTATGCGCTGATCTATCGCGCGCACTTTGCATTCACCAAAACTCCACGCATTAATTCCAAAGGCCATAATACTTCTGTTCCATTCGGGTTCACCAACACGTTGCTGGAAGTTCTGCAAAAGCAAAAGCCTACCCATATCGGTATTGCGTTCGACACGGCCACCAAAACATTTCGTGATGAGATCTTCAAAGAATACAAAGCCAATCGCCAGGAGACTCCGGAAGATATTCGCTATGGCATTCCCATCGTAAAAGAGATTATACAAGGCTTCAACATTCCTATACTGGAAATGGATGGCTACGAAGCAGACGACATTATCGGCACATTATCGCGACAAGCCTGCACGCAAGGTTTTGAAGTATATATGATGACGCCCGACAAAGATTTCGGGCAGCTGGTAAATGAATGCGTCTTCTTATACAAGCCTGCCTATATGGGCAACGCAGTAGATGTGCTGGGTGTAAAGGAAGTTTGTGAGAAGTGGGACATCAACGATGTATCGCAGGTTATAGACATGCTGGGCTTGCAGGGCGATACATCTGATAACATACCCGGTATACCTGGCTTTGGTCCGAAGACGGCTGCAACATTGATCAAGCAATATGGATCAATCGAAAACATCATTGCACATGCCGATGAATTGAAAGGCAAACAAAAAGATCTGGTAAAGCAATTTGGAGAACAGGCGTTGCTCTCTAAAAAATTGGCTACGATCATTACCGATGTTCCTATAGAGTTCAAAGAAGAAGCACTTACGTATAAAGGCCCTGATGCAGAAAAGCTCAAGCCTATATTTGATGTGCTGGAGTTTAAAACTATTTCGGCACGTGTATTCAATGAAGGTGTTGCCGGAACGGCTGCTGCTCCTGCTAAAGCAGCAGCACAAAGCGCACAGCTATCGATGTTCGGTGCAGCATCTTCAGAAGATGATCTGGTTCCTGTAGATGAATCGGGTGAGCGCAGAAGTTTTGATGCAGGCAAAGTTCAATATCAAACTATCGATGAGAAACAATACAAGGCTTTTGCCGAGAAGCTGAAAGAGCAGACAAGTTTTGCAATGGATTCGGTTACAGATGATCTCGGCAACTTTGATTACTCTATTAAAGGCTTGTCATTTTCATTTCGCGAAAGCGAAGCTTACTTCCTTCCGCTTGGCAATGCCGAACAAGCTGCTACGATCTTACGCGACTTTGCTGCATTCCAGCATGAAGGCATAATGAAGATCGGCCATAATCTGAAAGGCACGATGCTGGCTTTGAAGAAAATTGGTATTGAGGTGCGCGGACCCTTGTTCGACACTATGCTTGCACATTATCTTATCGAGCCGGAAGCAGCGCACGATATTCATACACTCAGTGCACAATACCTCCAATACGATCTGCTTCCCATCAGTCATGCCGATATACGTGAACAATTAGGTGAGCGTGCCGACATCATCTTTCAGCTTCGTCACAAAATGAAGCAGGATATGGAGAGCCGCAGGCAAACATTGTTGATGAGTCATACCGAGATGCCGCTGGTACATGTGCTGGCAGCAATGGAATATGAAGGTGTAAAGATCGATACGTCTGCTCTTTCTAAAATGTCTGACGAACTTCGGCATGAGTTGGAGCGCGTACAACGGGAGGTCTACGAGTTGGCGGGTACAGAGTTTAACATTGGCTCGCCCAAACAATTGGGTGAAGTGCTCTTCGAGAAAATGAAGCTGATGGAGAAGCCAAAGAAAACAAAGTCCGGGCAATACGCTACGGGTGAAGACATCCTCCTTACACTGGCACCCAAGCATGCTATAGCACAAAAGATTCTCGACTACCGCGAGTTTGACAAGTTGCGCTCCACGTATGTTGATGCACTGCCCAAGATGATCAGCAAGTTTGATGGTCGTATACATACCGACTATCGCCAGGCAGTTGCTGCCACGGGACGGCTAAGCTCAAACAATCCTAACCTGCAGAACATTCCAATTCGCACGGCCAAGGGTAAACTTATCCGCAGAGCTTTTGTGTCGCGTAATGATGAATATCTTTTTATGTCGGCCGACTATTCGCAAATCGAGCTGCGCATTGCTGCATCGTTTGCCAAAGATGAGGTGATGATCGAAGCCTTTCGAAACAGGCGCGACATCCACACTACTACGGCAGCCAAAGTATTCAAAGTTCCCCTAGAACAGGTTACTGCTGATATGCGCAGGAAAGCGAAGGAAGTAAATTTCGGCATTCTCTATGGCAGCACTGCGTTCGGGCTATCGCAGAATCTCGGTATCTCGCGCACCGAAGCATCGGAGATCATCGATTCATACTTCAAAGAATTTCCGGGCATCAAACGCTATATGGATGACTCCATTAACATGGCGCGGGAGAAAGAATATGTAGAAACCATTCTTGGCAGAAGACGATATTTGCGTGATATTAACTCGCGCAACATCACTACACGTGGGTTTGCCGAGCGAAATGCGATCAATGCTCCTATACAGGGAAGCGCTGCCGATATTATCAAGATTGCAATGGTGAACATTCATCGCTGGCTGGAGAAAAATAAATTGAAGACAAAAATGATTATGCAGGTGCATGATGAACTTGTATTTGATGTACACCAGGATGAAGCAGCAGTTGTAAAAGAAAATGTGATCGCGCTGATGAAGTATGCTGTGCATCTCGCTGTGCCTATGGAAGTTGAAGTTGGTATTGCCTCCAACTGGCTTGATGCACATTGATAAGTGATCAGATTTATTTTAGCGTCTTCATACATCACACAGACTATAGATGAAGCGAAAAGTTTTTTGCGATCTATAGATCACAGCAGACTTTTGTTTAATGGGCATTTGATGAAATCAAAAAGCCTCTATATTTGTGCCCCATCAAATAATTTTTAATTAAACCACTTTATGACAAAAGCTGAATTGATTAGCAAGATCGCAGAAGACGCAGGTATCACGAAAGTAGCAGCAGGCACAGCACTCGAATCTTTCATGACAGCCGTTGAAAAAACGCTGAAGAAAGGTGACAAGCTTACGCTTACTGGTTTCGGTACATTCTCTGTATCAAAGAGAGCTGCACGTAAAGGACGCAATCCTTTCACCGGGGAGACTATCAAGATCAAAGCTAAGAAAGTTGCTAAGTTTAAAGCCAGCAAAGAGCTTTCAGGCAAACTGTAATTAAATAACAGATCAAAAAAAAGAAACCCCGATTGCAAGTAGTCGGGGTTTTCTTTTTATACGAACTTTCAAAAAGTATTGAAAGTTTGAAAACTTTTGGTAGATTTGTCCGTATGAAATACACGGAGGCAAAAGAAGAACTGATCCAGGCCTGGGGAAACCTCGGGTATAGCTGGGGCCTCAATAAAACCATGGCACAGATTCACGCATTGCTGATGATCTCTCCAAAGCCCCTCTCCACAGAAGAGATCATGCAGGAACTGTCTATCTCCCGTGGCAATGCAAACATGAACATTCGCGCGTTGCTCGATTGGGGCATCATCTCCCGTATACTGATACCGGGCGAGCGTAAAGAATACTTCAAGTCAGAAAAAGATATATGGTCATTGGCACGGCAGGTAGCCAAAGAAAGAAGAAAGCGCGAGCTTGAGCCGATCCTGCGTGTGCTGCGAGAAGTAAACGATGTACAGTCTGACGGAAGCGAAGAAACCAAAGAACTGAAACGCGTAGTGAAAGACCTGAAAAATTTTGCCGAAAAATCAGATGGCCTGCTGGAAACCTTTATCAAATCGGAAGAAAGCTGGTTCTGGAACGTAGTATTGAAACTGATGAAGTAGTGCTATTTTTTTATTATAATCTTTCAATATTTTCTGAAAATATCAAAATTATAAATAGTATGAAATATATAGATACTTTCGCACAGTCGCTGTTGCTTTTAGCCGGACTGGTTTGTACTGCCTCATTCTTCTTTACTGAGGATCTGATCTGGATCTTTCTTTCTTGTCAATTCTACCTTGGTGTGGTGCAAGTACTTAGTTGTGTGATTCATCTCATTGCATATCCCAAAGGCAACTCACAAAGAAGAAGATACCTGTTAATGGCTGTCGTTTACCTGCTGTCGCTGTTTGTGTTTGCCAGCGTACTGGCTGAATATATTCACATCCCTGAGATGGTCGGTATACTTTACTTCACCCTGCCGGCCTGGGCTTTAGGCATATACTATTATGTCATTACCCTGAACGGGTATTTTCCTAAGATCAAACGCGGCTTTCTTCCACACCTTAGCTTCTGAAATCATTTAACGCTAACTATATACTTTATGAACTACACCGTAATAACTTACAGCATTTATCTGCCCGTCACCATTATTCTTACCATCTGGGTAGCCAGAACGATCTTTACCAATGGTCGCGTATTTCTCCTGGAAATATTTCACCAGGATGCGCTTCTGGCCGATAGCGTAAACAAACTTTTGTTGGTGGGCTTTTACCTGATAAACATTGGCTACGCGGTATATACCCTGAAGGTTTGGGAGACGATTGACAGTACACAAAGCATGATCGAAATGCTGAGCCAGAAGATCGGCTGGATCATTCTTGTGTTGGGTGCTATGCACTTCTTTAATCTCTTTATATTTTTCAGTCTTCGTAAAAAAGCGCAGGCACACAAAGTTGCAGCTTAACATTCTCCGGCAGGGCATCGGCTAAACGATGCCCTGTATCTATAGTATCCTTTCTAAAATTTAAATTCCGGCATTATGAATCACATTGTTATAGCGGGTGGCAGCGGTTTCCTCGGCAGAGCACTGGCAAATTATTTTACTGCACAGCAAAAGCAGGTAGTTATACTTACGCGTAACCCTGGCAAAGGCTCATCTTTCGTAAAGGAAGTATATTGGGATGGCAAAACGATGGGCAACTGGGCGCTAGAACTGGAGCGTGCCGAGGCACTGATTAACCTGAGTGGTAAATCCGTTAACTGCCGTTATACTGAGCACAATCGAAAAGAGATATATAGTTCAAGGCTCGATACTACGTGTATACTGGGCGAAGCCGTAAGGCGATGTATGGTGCCGCCAACCGTTTGGTTGAACACCAGCTCAGCAACTATATATCGCGATTCCTATACCAAGCTTATGGACGAATATACCGGAGACGTTGGAAACAACTTTTCAGAGGACGTTTGTCAGCAATGGGAGTCTGCTTTCAAAAATGAAATTACACCGCGTACCCGGAAAGTTGTTCTTCGCACTGCGATTGTGTTGAGTACGCGAGGGGGCGCATTGGTGCCACTGTTGCGACTGGTGCGCATCGGCTTTGGCGGACATCAGGGTTCTGGCAACCAGTTTGTAAGCTGGCTTCACATCCGTGATTTTTGCCGCATTGTAGATTGGCTGATGCAGCATGCTGTACTTGGAGTGTATAACGTTTGCGCTCCACAACCCATGCCCAATCATCATTTTATGGAGACACTTCGTGGTGCAGCAAAGGTGCCTGTGGGCCTGCCGTTGCCCGTACCGATGCTTGCTTTGGGCGCCCGGTTAATATGTACTGAAACAGAGCTGCTGCTAAAAAGCAGAAAAGTTTATCCGCAAAGATTATTAGATGAAGAATTTGTTTTCGAATTTCCAGACCTGAAAGCTGCACTTGAAGATTTATGCCAGGTCGAAGCGAAGAGAAGCTGAAGCAATATTTCATCGCCCTTGTTCCGCCACCACCCATCGCGGATGATGCCCTGCGGTTGAAAAATTATTTCCGCGAGCAGTACAATAGCAAGGCTTCATTAAACTCTCCTCCCCACATTACACTGCACATGCCTTTCAAATGGAAGGAAGAGAAAGAAAATGAGTTGATGCTTGCCTTCGCTAAATTTGCACTCGGCAGACCTTCTTTCAAAATAGAGCTCCAGGATTTCAGTGCGTTTGCACCACGTGTAATCTTCATTGATGTTCAACCCAACGATGCCCTTACACTGCTCAGCAAAGAGCTTCACCGTTTTTGCAAACGCGAGTTAAATCTGTTTAATGCTGCGTATAAAGATCTGCCCTTTCATCCGCACATGACGCTGGCTTTCCGTGATCTGAAAAAACCTATGTTTGAAAAAGCCTGGGAAGAATTTCAGAAACGAAAGTTCTCCGCTCGCTTTGATGTAGAGAGTATTGTTCTGCTCAAACACAATGGAAAGATTTGGGAAGTATTGAAAGAGTTTCTTTTCGATCCATCGTCACTGCCCAAAGATGAAGAAGCCAATTCGTTCGAGCTTCACCATTAATTACTTTTCGCAAAACGATCCTTTTGCTATCCAGAGCTTTTTGTAACTGATCTCCAGCAACCCTTCCTGCAATCCCGGGTCAGCTTCAATCACTTCGCGTTGCAGCGCACCCCGCATGATCAGTATACCACCATCATGCGCTCCGAAGGTTCCTTCCATTACCACGTTACCAGTCTCGGATAACTTCTTTAAAAACGCATCATGCTTCCGGATGATATCGGGATAGGTGGCCGAAGTAAATTTACTCACCACGGCATCGAAGCGTATAAATTCGTATGTAACCATTTCATACGGTTCAGGAGCTTTACAGGGCGATGCGATGCGAAACGTAAACGGAAGTATCTCAATATTCCAGCGATTGGCCTGCACACCCGGATCGGTTGACAGCCATTGTTTTGCTTCTTCGTTTGATTTTGTGTTAAGTATAAATATACCTCCACCACCTTCAAACGGTCCGGCGGCAAGCAGCTTTCCTTCTTTTGCCAGGCGATTGATGTTTGCCATGTGCCCTTCCATGATTTTATCCAGTTGCTCTTTAGGCATTTGTACTGCGTCCGTTTTCTTATTCAGAAAAACGAAGGAGTATTGTTTATCCTGTGCAAAAGCCACCTGGCTAAGGATGAATAAAAAAATGATCAAGGCGTATCTCATAGCGTATAAGTAATTTTCGAAACTTACCGATAATTGCCGAAAGTATATAAATACTATCCCCTGAAAGTACTGAAGCAGCCCGATTTTATACCGAAATTACAGTACCCGGCCATGAGCCATTATTTTCCTTTTCGGCCAATCAGCAAAATACCCACGAGGATCAGCACGGTACCGGCCATCTGCATCACCGATATAGGCTCCTGCAAAAAGACATAGGCTTGCAGAATAGTAGACATCGGACCGATGCTCCCTACAATGGCGGCATTATCAGACCCAATGCGTTTAATGCCCTCCGTAACCAGGTAGGAGGGTACCACTGTGCCTATAATGGCCATCATGAAACTATACAGATATACCAGCGGCGGCAAATTGAAAACTGATGTATGGCCCGCAAGTGCATAGTGAATTAACACACCGGCCGATGCGAAGGTCATGGCATAGCTGTTGAACTTGGTGGCACCAACGATGGGTATGAGGCGACCGCTGCCAACAATATATAGGGCATACGTAATGGCACAGAGAAAAATGAGCAACGCCCCCACGTAGAAGTTTGTATTATGATTTTCACTCCAGTCTACTTCACTTATAAAAGCAATGGCGAGCCCGGCATAGGTAATGATCAAGGCTATCCACTGGTATCTTGCTATTTTCTGCTTGAAGAACACAGCCGACATCAGTAATACCAGTGTAGGATAGACGAACAAAACAAGTCGCTCCATACCCGCTGATATATACTGCAGCCCCAAAAAATCCAGCAGACTGCTGATATAGTATCCTAACAAACCAACGGCAGCCACCCCAATCCATTGCTTTGTAGTGAACCGGGTATTGGTATCTCTGCGTGATTCGATCGTTGCAGAAACAACAAAGAAGGGCAATGAGAACAGCATACGAAGCGCCAGCAGTGTTACGGCATCAATAGCCGTATCGCGGTAGGCCAGTTTTACGAAAATCGCTTTAGTAGAAAAGCAAATAGCACCTGCCAGGCCAATGATAACACCACCTATAAAGTATGGAGAAGCGTGAGTTTTTGCCATGAATAAAAATCAAAAATACGATAAGTCAGACCATCAGGTTTGAAAGGTTTTGTGGCATCAGCGTTTAAAGTTGAGGAATTATGCTCCTGCGAAGCAAAAAACTGGTATGTGGGTATCTTGTGCTGTTGCCGGTTTTTATTTCTTTGCATCGTGAAAGTTCTCATCCTGCACCAACATTTCAATACACCCCAAAAAGGAGGAGCGCTCCGGTCGTATTACCTCGCCAAGGCACTGGTCGATCAGGGTATTGATACGATTGTGATTACCGGCTCTAATAGCACACAGCAATATGTTGAGCAAGTAGATGGTATAGAAGTTCATTATCTCCCTATCGCGTACGAGAACAGATTTGGGTTCTACAAACGTAGCTTTTCATTCCTGAAATATATCTTTCAATCGGTTAGTCTTGCAGGTAAATTTAAAGATATCGATGTCTGTTATGCTATTTCGGTTCCGCTCACCATTGGGTTGGCTGCGCTGTGGATCAGAAGCCGTTTCGGTATTCGCTATATTTTTGAAGTAGGCGATCTGTGGCCCGATGCTCCGATACAGATTGGTGTGATTAAAAATTATTTCTTCAAGCAGTTTCTTTATAGCCTGGAGCGCACCATCTATCAGCAAGCTGATTCTGTGGTGGCTTTATCGCCCATGATTAAAGACGCGATCGAAAAGAGAGCCCCCGGAAAAAAAGTACATCTTATCCCCAACATGGCGGATACTGATTTTTACTTTCCCGAAATCAAAGACACACGCCTGGAAGAGAAATATAGTGTGCAAGGTAAATTTGTAGTCTCCTACATTGGTGCCGTTGGCTATGCCAATGGACTTGATTATTTCCTTGAGTGTGCGCGCAATGCACAGAAGGCATCATTACCAATCCATTTCTTTCTCTGTGGGGAAGGTGGCATGGCAAGTCGTCTGCAACAGAGCGCACGCAAAATTCAATTGAATAACTTCACGTTCGTCCCTTTCACAAATCGCGATGGTGTTCGTGAACTCATGAATATTACCGATGCTTCTTTCATTTGCTATAAGCCTTTGCCTGTTCTGGAAACAGGCTCGCCCAATAAATATTTTGACGGACTTGCCGCCGGTAAATTGATCGTGGTGAATTTTGGTGGCTGGATAAAAGAGGAAATCGAGCAACGCGGCTGCGGAATCTATAGCGACCCAAAATATCCGACCGACTTTACGAAGAAGATACAGCCCTATATTTACGATGCGGCTTTGCTTCAACAAGCACAACAAAAGAGCCGTTCGTTGGCAGAAGAAAAATACTCACGGAAAAAATTAGGGAAGTTATTTACTGGGATTTTTGGAGAGAAGATATAAACTATATCCTCAAATTCTAAATCCAGTTTCACAAAGGGAACGAAGGGGCACAAAGGTTAATGCTTTATGGCGTTCCAGATGTCTACATCCAGGCGGTAGCTTCCGTCTTGCTGGCGTTTCCATACGTTGGCAAACTTTACTTCAGAAACATAAACAGAATCCTGATACTTTGTATGTGTGGTGGTTTTACCGGTTTCATAGATCAGGTCATGGTTTCCGTTCACCGATAATGTTTCTGTTTTCATATCGAGCAACTGCGAGCCTTCCATCGCTTCTTTCCAGAATTGTTTGATCGCTTCACGGCCTATATAAATATCCACTGCGCCATTGGGGCAAAGCTTGGCACTGTCGGTATACATGGTTGCAAGTTTTTCAACATCGCCTTCCTTAAAAAACTTACCCAACGTTTCATTGCGTTCGTGCAAGATCACCCGCATTTCCGTTGGTGATAGTGTTGTTCGCTCACAACTGCTTAGTGCAAGAATCAATAGAACACAAATGGAAAGAAGTCTCATGCTATTAGAGGGTTTTTAAAATACTATTGAAGAACTAACCGGCAATCTTCCGCATCGAGATTGGCTCTGCGATCGAAGGCGAAATCATAGAAACCGGCATCATCTTTTTTTGCTTTGATGATCTTTTTACTTCTGCCGGTTTCCAGTTTCTGATTGTCGAATGCTTTTAGCATAACAGTATCATCAAAGTCCTGGTTAAATATACAGTATACGCTCACAAGATTATCAACTCCCATTGTATCATTGGCGATAATGATCTTTCCCAGTTCAAGGCCACGTTGCCTGAGTTCAGGCGTGAGTTCAACTTCTACCTTAAAAGAATTTTGAACACCGCTCGATGCACCTTTGATAAATTCACCCACTACTTCACCTGTTTTCTCACCGGTGCGTTTTACAGAGCATGCTGTTGCGAGCAGAATCAATAGCAATATGCTGTAATGCTTCATACAATACTCGAAGATACTTAATCCAATATATACCAAATGGTTTAATCTAATACTTTTTCGGTGATTTTACCTGTCTTCTTGTTTTTGATAATCACTTTGCGTGCACCATAGTGCGTTACTTCTTCTTTTACCAGGTAATGATCGGCATCATACTCCGTCAAATGGCTGTCCTTCGATACACCGGTTTTTCCGCGCCATATATCCAGCTTCACCGGTTCCCATTGTTTTGTTTTGGCCGAACGATACGCTGCGTCAAGGATAGCATTTACCACGTAACCATCGTAAAAAGTTTCTTTTGGTGCTATACCTTTCTCCATAGCGTTGAACATATCCATAAACATGTGATTGTAGCCAAGCTCGTTCAGCTCATCGCCTACCGGGAATAACCAGCCGGTGTTGCTCTCTGCTTTCTCTGCTACATAGTCGGCACCTTTACCTGTAGTGAACATATCGAAGCCGGTACGCAGAAAGCTGTTGATCCAGATTGTACCTTCGGTTCCCATCACTTCATCGCGCAGGTCAAGTCCCCCGCGAAATGTCCAGCTCACTTCAAACTGGCCTATCGCACCATTTTCATATTTCACCAAGCCTATCGCATGATCTTCTGCATCGATCGGTTTCACCTGTGTATCGGCCCAGCACATCACTTCCACCGGCTTTATATCTTTACCGATATAGCTGCGGGTAATCTCCACACAGTGGCATCCTAAATCAAGTATACATCCGCCACCGGCTTGTTCAATATCCCAGAACCAATCGCTGTGCGGCCCCGGGTGTGTTTCGCGCGACTTCGCCCAAAGTATTCTTCCCAATGCACCGTTCTTCACACTGTCCATCGCCTTGATAAACTTGGGCGTATATACCAGGTCCTCCAGGTAGCCGTTGAATACACCCGCTTTCTCTACAGCTTCCAGCATGCGCTTGGCCTCCTCTGCATTGCGGCCCAAAGGTTTTGTAGTGATAACGCCCTTCTTATGCTTGCAGCAAAGTAACACAGCTTCTTCATGCAGGTTGTTGGGAAGCGATATACATACAATATCTACCTCAGGGCGGTTGATCGCTTCTTCCATTTTAATGGTAGAAAAAGCAACGTTATAATCCTGTGCAAATTTTTTAGCGCTCTCTTCCCTGCGAGAGTAGATGCTTACAATTTTATCTTTACTTCTGTAGCCTTGCAACGAATCTGCATAAAAACGTCCGATAAAACCGGAACCAAGCATGGCGATGTTCATAATGGTGTAGTTTTTTTTATTGGATTAATTCTCTTGTTCTCGAAATGTATACTGCGGATATCTACGCAGCTTGTTTCACTTCGTCTTTTTCCTTAAAGAAGAAAACAAAGTACAGCAACACAGCGATGGCAATATATACCGGCACGAACCAGATTTCTTTCCAGTGGTGAACGCCATTGGTTGTGTAATGATCGGTAGTAAAACCGGAGAACCACGTTCCTATAAACATACCGGCTCCATAGGTGGCAAACGTAAACAGTCCCTGTGCCGCATTCTTAATCTTCTCTCCTGCTTTCTTTTCGGTATACATATAACCTGTTACAAAGAAGAAATCATAGCAGATGCCGTGCAATGCAATGCCGGCATATAGCATCCACAACGAAGCATCTACATTGCCATAAGCGAAGCATAGATAACGAAGTATCCAGGCCACCATACCGAGCAGCAGCATTTTCTTTACACCGATGCTATTAAAAAGAAAGGGAATAGCCAGAATAAAGATCGCTTCCGATGCCTGACCTATAATCATCTTTCCGGCTGCATTGTGCATGCCTGCTTCGTTCAAGAAGAGGTTGGCAAAACCATAGTAAAATGAAAGCGGTATACATACCAGAACAGCAGCAATGAAAAAGATAAAATAAGGCCTATCGGTAAATAACACAAAGGCTTCTGCTCCCATAGCACTGGAAGCTTCCAATGACTTTCCTTTTGGTGGTGTGTTTGGAAGCGTAAAGCTACTTATACCTAACAAGGCAGAAGCGATGGCCGCGAGGTAAAATGTCTGCGGTGTTTTTTCAATGGATAGTACACCAATCATGATACCGGCAATGATCCATCCTACCGTGCCGAATACACGTATCCACGGAAATTGTTTACCGGGATCGGTCAGCTGGTGAAACGCTATACTGTTAGACAATGCAATGGTTGGCATATATAGCAAGGAGTAAAAAAGAATGATCCAGTAAAACGCAGTGTTATCTACCACCTGTGTTGCAAAATATAGCAGCACAGCGCCTGCTAAATGCAACACACCCATAATCCGTTGTGCCGCAAAGTAACGATCGGCCACCAGCCCTATAAAAAACGGAGAGATCATGGTAGCAATAGCCAGTGCACTATACGCTGCACCTATCTGAATACCTGTAGAATGCAGGAAGGTTGACATATAGGTACCCATCGTTACGTACCAGGCTCCCCAAATAAAATATTCGAGAAGCATCATGAACGACAGCTTTGCAAAAACAAGTGGTTTCATAGATTGGTTGTGAAAGACTAAAAGAAAGATACAGCGATCACTGCGCTCTATAAAACCACCCGTAAAAAATTTCGATCAAAAGCGGATGTGTCTTGCACACACAAAGCATGAAAGAAAGATTACGACTGCCGCTCGATCAATGCTTCAGCATACCGGCGCAGCACAGCTTTGGCCTCGGTGTTAATCGCGAGGCGATCGAGACTATCGAAACCTTTCTTGAAAAACTGATCTACTTTTTTCTGGGTAAGCTCGGGTATTCCGAGGGTATCATAAATGGACTTTACTGCGGCTACTTTTTTATTCTTATTAAACTTGCTGGCGGTAAGCCATTCGGTTAGTTCACGTTTCGTTTTACCAGTTGCCTTTTCGCACGCCTTGATTAACAAAAAGGTCTTTTTGTTTGCAATGATATCGCCACCTATCTGCTTGCCAAATTTCTCAGGGTCGGCATAGGCATCAAGCAGATCATCTTTCAATTGAAAACCAATGCCGATGTTGGTTCCGAAGTCACGCAGGGCGACACGATCTTCATCAGGGGCACCTGCCAGTATAGCACCTAACTCCAGGCTGAAACCGAGAAGCACTGCTGTTTTCTGGCGAATCATGTTAATGTACTGTGCTTCGGTAACTTTTTCGGTAATCTCAAACTCCATGTCCCACTGCTGGCCTTCGCATACTTCTGCAGCGCACTGGCTGAATGCTTTGAGCACGCGTTGCAGTATAACGGGTTCGAGGGATGTAAACATTTCATATACCTTCACCACCATTACATCGCCGGATATAATCGCAGTATTTACATTCCATTTTTCATGAACGGTTTGCTTTCCCCGGCGCAAGGGAGCTTTATCCATAATGTCATCGTGCATAAGCGTGAAATTATGAAACGCCTCCACGGCAACTGCATAGGGCACAACGGAGGGTGTATCGGTTTTATAGAGCGAATACGACAGCAGGGCAAGCATCGGCCGAAGGCGTTTGCCTCCCAGGCCCATCAGGTAACGGATGGGCTCATAAAGCGATGCGGGCTGCTTACCATATTTTTGCTTCGCGATCTCCTTCTCCAATAAAGAGTGGTAGGTTTTAAGTTGCTGCATAAAGATCAGTGCATGATAAATAACCCGCGAAGGTGGCAATTTGATTTAATCTTCGAAAGTCTTTTTTGTTACCTGGTCGGCAAAGATCAAATCGATCAGTCGCTTGTCTATATCTGTTTTCTTTACCCGTACCTTGATACGGTCACCCAGGGTATAAATCTTCTTGCGCTTGCGGCCAACAATGCGATACCTGCGCTCGTCAAATTCATAGAAATCATCGGTGAGATCGGACATACGGATCATACCTTCACATTTCGTCTCCACAATCTCCACATACAACCCCCACTCGGTTACCCCGGAGATCAGACCTTCGTATACTTTGTTCTCGGCCGTGGCCATGAACTCTACCTGCTTGTATTTGATCGATGCACGCTCAGCATCGGCAGCGCGTTTCTCGCGCTCTGATGAGTGAACACATTTCTCTTCATATTCATTTTGACTCAGCGGCTTGCCATCATCGAGGTAATGTTGCAGCAGCCGATGTACCATCATATCCGGATACCGGCGGATGGGAGAGGTAAAATGTGAGTAATGTTCAAATGCCAACCCGAAATGTCCTTTTGCTTCCGTAGAATACTTCGCTTTCGCCATGGTGCGAATAGCCAGTTGTTCGAGTATATTTTGCTCGGGTTTGCCTTCAATCTCTTCCATCAGTTTATTCAACGAACGGCTTATCGACTGCTCCTCTACATTCATGTTATGGCCAAACTGTTTGGCAAATACCGAGAAGTCTTTCACCTTATCCGGATCAGGAAAATCGTGGATACGGTATACAAATGTATTCTTCTCTTTACCTTTTTTATAGTTGTATATAAAGGTTGCCACCTGTTTGTTGGCGAGCAGCATGAACTCTTCAATCAGTTTATGTGCATCCTTTCTTACCTTCGGAATTACGGCAAGGGGTTTACCTTTTTCATCGAGTTTGAACTTTACTTCCGTGGTTTCAAAGTTCACAGCACCTTTGCTGAAACGTTCTTTACGAAGTTTTTTAGCCAGTGTATTCAAAATGATCAGCTCTTCGGCATAATCGCCTTTACCGGTCTCCAGAACTTCCTGTGCCTCCTCGTATGTAAAGCGTCTGTTGGAGTGAATGATCGTTCTGCCAAACCATTCTTTTTTGATCTTTCCTTTATCGTCCATTTCAAATACAGCTGAAAAGGTAAGCTTGTCTTCATTCGGGCGAAGGGAACATAAACCATTGGAGAGTCGCTCGGGGAGCATGGGTATAGTGCGGTCAACAAGATATACTGACGTAGCACGATCGTACGCTTCTTTCTCAAGCTCCGACTTCATATCAACATAGTGCGTAACATCGGCTATATGTACACCAATTTCATAACCACCGCCATCCAGTTTTCTGAACGATAACGCATCATCAAAATCCTTTGCATCCAGTGGGTCGATCGTAAACGTTGTTATCTCGCGGAAATCCCAGCGCTTTTTGATCTCTTTCTTGTTGATGCCTTCTTCAATAGCTTCTGATTCTTTCTCTACCTGCTCCGGAAATTTGAACGGCAAACCAAACTCTGCCATGATGGAGTGTATTTCCGCTTCATTTTCACCGGCCTTGCCGAGCACATCCACTACTTTGGCCTCGGGTTTTCGATCGTGTTCTGCCCAGGAAGTAACTTCAATAATTACTTTGTCGCCATTACGGGCACCGTTGATATTCTCGGGGTATACAAAGAAATCCTGATGCATCTTGCGATAATCGGGTACAACAAAGGCAAAGTTCTTGGAGAGCTCGATTTTGCCAACATAGCGGGTACGATTTCGTCTGATCACCTCGGTGATTTTTCCTTCGGCGTGGTCGCCATGGCGCGTGGGTAATACCTCGAGCTTTACGGTGTCACCGTCTACAGCCGAACCCATGTCGCGCGCTTTAACAAATATATCTTCCTTGTCTGCACCAATGCGCACGTAGGCAAAGCGTGAACTTACGTGATCTACAATACCGGTTAGTTCCTCTACCGGGCGGTTGGAAGTATAGCTGCCGTTCTTTAGTTCTTTAATACGCTCATCGTCTGTCAGTTCATAGATCAGCAGGGTGGCCTGCTTTATATCGTCTCTTTTCTTCAGGCCTAATTTTTTAATAATCTGCTTCATGCTATAGCCTTTGCCCGAAGCATTATCCAGGATGTCGAGAATGGAGCTTTGCAAAAGTTTCTTCAACTCTTTGCCTTTCGCTTTTTTGGGTTTTGTTTCTTTTTTCTTCTTGCTCATGCGAGCGGGTTTTTAATACTTATAATATTGCTTCTAAATATCAGCATTTCAGTTCACTCTACACCATACCACTGAATTATATAAAAATAAAATTATGCCATACGATGAACATAATTAATTTTGAACACTGGCTGCTGAAGTCCTGTTATACCAAATTCAACACATTTAAATTTTCTTTATATGGCACAAACAAAACTTGGTGAGAACGTAGTAAATACCAATGGAAATTTACCGGCTGTAGGCTCTCAGGCCGCAGACTTTATACTCGTTGGCACAGACCTGAAGGAGCATTCGCTGAAAGACTATGCAGGCAAAAATATTATCCTGAATATCTTCCCGAGCATCGACACCGGTGTATGCGCTACTTCGGTTCGTACATTCAATAAGCGGGCCGCCGAAAAGCCGGATACATTTATCCTCAGCGTTTCCAAGGATCTGCCGTTTGCCTTCAAACGTTTCTGTGCTGCTGAAGGGATCGATAAAGTTGTTACTCTTTCAGACTTCCGTAACAAAGGTTTCTCTAAAAACTACGGTGTTGAAATGGTTGATGGCGGTTTGGCTGGATTATTAGCCCGCTGCATTGTGGTGATCGACAAACAGGGGAAAGTTAAATATACCGAAGTAGTACCGGTTATTGGCCAGGAACCGAACTACGATGCCGCATTAAACGCTATCGGGTAAAATTATCTCCATCAGAAATACTTTATATCCCCGCACGTTATTGGTGCGGGGACATCATCTTCTACGCATGACTAACAACATCTTTACCTTATTCGTTCGATTCACGATTATTATACTCTTTGGCGCTGTGCTTTACGGATGTAAAACCGGTGACTACGAAGAGATAAAGCTCAAGCAGATACGCGATGTTGTAGTAGACGCCAATACTGACCCGCGCCTGCGGGCAACGGCTATCTTCTTCAACCCCAACAACAAACAGGGCCGGCTCAAAAAGATAAAAGTTGATATATACGTGAATGGTAAAAAGGCCGGTAAGATTGATCAGAAACTTCATACGCTGATACCAGCTAATGGCGAGTTCAGTGTACCGCTGGAAGTACAGTTAGCCATTAAAGAACTGGGGTTCTTCGATACATTACTGGGCGTGCTGGGCGGCAAAAAATTTGAAGTACGATACGAAGGATCTCTCAAGCTCACCTATCATGGTATACCCTTCCGTGTGCCGGTAAAGTATACCGATGAAGTGCGTATCCGGTTCTAGTTACTTCACAATTTTATCGTAAGAAGCTCCTATACCTTTGATGAGCGATGAGCTGAAACCCTGATGTTCCATTTCATTCAAGCCTACAATGGTGCATCCCTTGGGAGTGGTCACCTTATCGATTTCAGCCTCCGGGTGGCGGCCTAGTTTCAACAACAATTCGGCAGCGCCTTTTACAGTTTGTGCAGCAATAAGATTAGCTGTCTTGGCATCAAAGCCTATTTCTATACCCCCTTGAGTAGAGGCGCGTATAAAACGCAAGGCATACGCAATACCACATGCACCGAGCACTGTAGCTGCATCCATCAGCTTTTCATCGATCGCGATTGTAATACCTAACTGATCGAACAGATCGGTAACATATTTTACCTGCTCAGCATTCGCACCCTGATGACACATGCATGTAACAGACTCCTGTATAGCAATGGCTGTATTGGGCATGGCACGGAAGATAGGCACGCCATGATCCACTATAGCGGCAAGATCTTTTAAAAAGATACCGGTCACTACGCTGATGATGATGTGGCGTTTCGGATCAAAGTTCTTCTTCAAGCTTTCCAGCACTTCTTTCACATTATAGGGCTTGAGCGCTACAATGATCACTTCACTGTTTTGTATAGCTTGCTGGTTATCGCTCGTAATAGTTACGCCCAGCGCTTCAAGCGGCTGAAGGGCTTCTACGTTTCTTCGTGTAACGGTTATCTGCTGCGGTGCTACAAACTGACTCTTGATCAATCCCTCTGCAATGGCAGCTCCCAGGTTCCCTCCGCCTATAATGGCAATCTTTGAATGTTTCATGACGTTGATTAAAATATACCCGTGTGAAAATTAAAACAACTTTTACCCACTTTACTCTGCGATGCAAAAAATTTAATGGAATGCTACCTCTATTGTAATTCTTCCAGAGCGATAATGATATAAACAGGTGTAACTGTGAAAAAATATAATGACATAAAACACTGATGTCACTTACTCCTGTTCGGTAGCTGTAACAACATCACACGGTAGCGCTAAGTACTACGCTCACTTTGGTATAGTATATCGTAGTGGTTCCGCTAAAGCCTGAATCTGTACCTACAATGAGCCACAGCTCTCCGGCACTGTTGGTGATAGCCGTAAAAGGCACAAGGTTGTTGGCATTGGTGCGGGTAAGTAATGTATAATTACTTGCATTTTGACCGGCAGCAATATTACCCAGCACAATCATGTTTTGCCCGCCGTATAACAATTGACCTTTGTCTATATTAAGCACGTAGTCGCTCTCGCGCACGATCTTGGAAGGCTCCACAGCAACTGCACCGGCTTTAAGAAATACACTCTCACCAGGCGATCCTTCATTGGAGGAAGTGCCACCCGAAGAAGCATTGGAGGCAAACTCCACTTCAAACGTAAGCGTGTATTCTGTATTCGGGCGAAGGCCATTAACCTTCTTTTTAATGAACATGAAAAGATCATCGTTATAGTTGGTGCCCGATAGCATAATCGATTTGCCAGAACCCAGATTTGCGGGAAGATTTGTATAACTGAACTGCAAATTCAATTTAAGCGAGTCTTCTGCTGTGGCAGGATAATCAGAAAAATCTGCCTCCCAGCCATCCTGTGAATGACTGAAATCGGAGACGATGGATTCCAGTGCAAGATCTTGTGACCCGGTATTGTTCAGGTTGCATCCGAAGCAAAGAAAGGCTGTTATCACGTATAGAATTGCCCCGCACTTCATGGTTAATGGCATTTGACAGTTAGACACCACGATGACGAACCCGGTTGTAATTTATGTCAAATTTAACCCCTAATGACGGGATCAATCAAGTTTTGGCCCGTGTTATCCGTATATTAGCATCGTACACTAAAAAGATTACACATTCGTCTTTTTAAGAAAACTCCGGGTTCAATCCCCCGTATTATCAAACATCCGAGTTTTTTATGAGCAACGTCACCCGCTATAGCTTCCCGTTTAAATGCCGCCTGAGCTTTCGTCTGCTCATTGAACATTGGGAGCAACGAATTTTAAAAGGGCAGTTTCCGGCTTTTTCTGAAACGATACTAGCCTATATAAAAAATGCCCCTGAACTGCGCGAGCCTATCGAGGATGATGCAGTATACCAAAAGCATAAACCTTTCCTCGACTTTCTCATGACGGCCGCTATACCTTCCGCTACTGATGAAACAGACCTTATAGCTGTACTGCCACCCTTTACGTTCAAAATGTTATACAGCACACCGGCATTAGACCGCGCTGTTAACTTTGACGTGTTCGAACAACAGGCACAAGCCAATGTACCAGGCGGAAAACTTACCCTTGGCAAAACCATACGTGCATGCCTGATGATACTGGAGAAATTTCAGAACTTCGGCATAATCGCTGAAAACCCAAGACCAGTACTGGTTACATTAACCGATCCACAAACCGGTCTTGACAAAGTATATAAGATCGAGATCACGCACCAGTTCTGCGATATTATTTGCAAAACAGAATATAAACCGATTGATCGCAGCGTCATTAAATTTCTGATGGAGAAATTATACGATGCCGATCTGTGGCTGCAGTATATACGTCCGGAAGATTTTGAATTTCACGGATTGCTCATCATGCGATTGGTGGACGTTACAGAGCAGGAGATGTTATCGTCTATCAAGTACGATCTGCTGGAGCGCAATGCGGTGATCCGCAGAGAAAGCTTTGAGCAGATACAACACAAGATTCGCTCACTGTTCGGTATCAACGATATCCGCCTCGGTATAGCATACCTGGATCCGAACGATAACATCATCGTAAACAAACCTTCTACTGAATCGTGGAACAGCGTAATGTGCGGACAAGGCGATAACGCCTGTCGAGACTACACCGGCTCGATCTACGAACGCAGCTGGATGGAGAAACGCTACATTACTGTGGAGAACCTGGCAGACTACCCGTTTAAATCACCCATCGAAGAATCACTGCTGGCGCACGGAATTAAAAATATACTGCTGGCACCACTCATCGATAACGATGAGATCATCGGTATGCTGGAGCTTGCCTCTCCTACACCCGGCAAACTCAATCCCATCAGTGCACATAAGGTAGAGAATGCATTGCCCATGTTCACGGCATCGGTAAAGCGCGTGAAGGAAGAGATGTCTACAGAAGTTCGTGCATTGATACAGGAAGAATGTACAGCCATTCATCCTACCGTGCAATGGCGTTTCTTTGAGGCTGGTCTTAACCTTCTCAATCGCAGAAGAGACGATGAAAAGGCAACACTGGAAGAAATAGCATTCAAAGATGTATACCCGCTATACGGTTTGGCTGATGTACGCAATTCTTCTATTGAGCGCAACACGGCTATACAACGCGACCTGCAGCAAAATCTGAAGCTTGCCAAGGAGTTGTTGCATAAAATAAATGCTGCCAAAAAACTTCCATTGCTGGATGAAGTAATCTTCAGAACAGACGAGCAGCTTCGCAAGATTAATGGCGGGCTGGCTTCGGGTGATGAAAGCAACGTGCTTGATTTCCTGAAGTCTGAGATCAACCCCATGATTGAGCACTTCGAAAAAGAGGAAGACCTTCAGAAATTAATTTCGCGCTATCGTGCACACCTCGACCCAACTTTTGGGGTAGTGTACAAACGCAGAAAGGCTTTTGAAGAAAGTCTCTCGCTGATTAATACCACTATTGGGGATTATCTTGATGAAGCGGAGGGCGAAGCACAGAAAATGTTTCCGCACTACTTCGAGAAATATAAAACCGATGGTGTCGAGTTCACCATGTACCTGGGCAGCTCGCTGGTAAAAGATAAAACCTTTGATCTTTTCAGTCTGAAAAATTTTCGCCTGTGGCAATTGCTGGTAATGATCGAAGCCAACCGCAGAGTTGATGCCCTCAAGGCAAAGATGAAAACGCCACTGGAGATCACACAGTTGATCCTGGTGCACGATCAGCCAATCTCTATACGATTCCGTCCGGACGAGAAACAGTTCGATGTAGATGGCGCCTACGACATCCGCTACGAGATCGTAAAGAAGCGCATTGACAAAGCACACATAAAAAATACAGGCGAGCGTCTTACACAACCCGGTAAACTCGCTATAGTATATAACCAGGCCAAAGTAGAAGAAGAGTACAAGCGCTACTTCCACTACCTGAAAGCAAAAGGATTAATTACCGGCCCGGTAGAAGAACTGGAGCTGGAAGAATTACCGGGTGCCACAGGGCTCCACGCATTGCGCGTGCAACTGACACCCGAACAAAATGCACTTTCTGTATCTGACCCCGACAATCTGTTGAAAGAAATTGAAGAAGGTCTCCGTATGCAATGAGCTATTTTTTGCTTTTTCGTTGTTCTTTGTACCTTTCATTTTTATGAAGAACATTTTAGTCTATTGTATACTCCTGGCATGTATAGGTTGCAAAGAGATAACGTATCGTGAACCGCAACCGAAGGGAGTAGAGAGCCTTCGACGTATACCTAAAAATCTGCAAGGTAAATATCTGTTGCCTGAAGATAACCGTTCCGTCCGCGATACGCTGGTGGTGCAAAGCAATACATATTTTGCTTCGAGCGATCCGAAAAGAGGCAGCCACTTGAGCGACAGCTTGTTACTCAAATTCTACAAAGGATTCTATTTCATTAGTATAAATGATCGGCCAGAGTGGTTGTTGCGCGTGTTCGAGCAGGAAAAGAATGGCGACATAAGCTGTTATATGCTGGCTACCGAAGAGAACGTTTTTCCCGAGCTTTTGAAAAATCTATCAAAAGAAATCAAGGTAGACTCTACGGTGCTGCCTACGGAAACTCTTTACCAGATCGATCCTTCTCCCAAAGAACTGTTAGACCTGATCAGGAAGGGATACTTTAAAAAAACAGCTACCCTTAAAAAGATTCAGTGATCAGGGTTCAAGGCGCTGTTGTTCATTTCCTTCCAGGTGCTGATCAATAAAAGGCGAAGCCTGCTGATGCAGGCGTATGGCTTTTCGTGATAAAATAAACCCGATGATCAACGATACAATGGCACAGATACCAATGCCGGGTATATATGCTATAAACCAGAAGTAATCGTACAGGCCATGAAAGAATGTAGCCGCCAGTAACGCCCCAACACTAAGCCCTATACGCTGGCGATGTGTGAATTTCGCTTTACCCAGAAAGAATCCCATCATCACCGCGAAGGTAGCGTGCGCCGGCACAGCTGTAAAGACACGAAGTATACCCGTTACCAGTCCGTATTGAAATACATACGCTATATTCTCCAAAGTGGCAAACCCCATGCCTACCATAACAGCATAGACAATGCCATCGAAGGGCTCGTTAAAATTCTTATTGTAAAAAAGTATAAACCGAACAAAGATGAATTTGCTGAACTCCTCGATCAACGCCACTTTAAAGAATGCGTTTACAAACTGGTGCACAACATCTTCTTCTTTGGTAAGGATCAACAGGTTTACCGGCATGCTGATCATCCAGGTAACTACAACGCTGAGGGCGCCATACAGAAAGCTGATGAAAAGCAACAGCAGCGGTTCGCGCTCATGCCTGTCTTTTAGATAAATATATATACCAATGGCCACACCGGGAGCCAGTGCCAACGCTAACAGGCTAATGAAATCCATGCAGCGAAGATAATGAATTAGATTATCCGTAACTGTTATAGGTTACACGTTAATCGTTATCAAAGCAGCTGTGAGGAGCCCGGTTGTGCAGGTCAGGATTTCACCTGGCTCCCTCCTTAAAGGGCTATAAACGAAAATGTCAGACATCTCCGCCTGACATTTTGAAATTCGTTATTGATTAAAAGTTTTTCTTCATTAATGTGTAACGGCTAACTACTCCTCCATAACTTCTTCTACTTTATCCATTTTATCTGATGAGTATTTCCCGGAGGTTGCGTAGACAATCTTGCCGGTGGCATCCAGTACAAAGAAGTAAGGGATGTCTCTCTTTTCGAAATCGAGAGCTTCTTTGTAGGGCTTTAATTCGCCTTTGTAGAATAAGATGTAAGGTAACAGTTGTGGGTCTATGTTTTTTATCGCTTTCCGTTTCGCAGTGCCGGTAGCAGCTGCGTTCACACCCGTAAACATGGGAACGAAGTATACATTCACATCGTACGAAAAGCCAGATAATACACCCGATGTTTTTTGTATAAACTTCTCGAACACGGGTTGAAACCATGAGTTCAGTTCATCTTCTGACTTTTTAGAATAAGCCAGTCCAAGCAGAGTATATTTGCCTTTTACATCGTCTGGCAACTTTACTTTTTTATCTTCAACAGTTTCAGCTTCCATGGCCGGAAACATTTTACCGACCGCCTGAGCTTTCGCTGCCAGGTTCGACAATACAATAACAAAGAGTATAGCGTATCTCATACAATTGATTTTTGATTTAATTTATTGAATAACGTGCTTAGTAACCGTTTCATTTAATGAAAGTACTTTATAATTCGCCAGGATGACAGTAAAGAGCACTACGACACACACCTCCGGTAATTTTATTCATGATATATCAGAAGATTTTAAAGAGAAGCACAGTAACCAGGAAGCCACTTTCATGCCAACTAAATCTTGCCTGTTACAACAAAGGTTGCGATTCACCCGGGTGCAGGCCAGGGCTTGCAAAGTATACCTCTTGCAAAGCTCCGTTTTGTTGTAAAGGTCATTGATTTCAATCATCAGCTTTTGAGCGAACTGCAAGTTAACAAAACAAATTGCCTGTGGAGATCCTTGAACAGGATATAGTTGACTATATCTCAACTTGAGAGGCTCTGGCTGATATAATAGTTTATATAGGGTGATACATTAACGCATTTTAATACACTGAAAATGGTGAATCAACTTATCGCCTACTGTGGTGTGCGTTAATACCCAGCAGAAATCGTTATTGTTATCAGTTGAATGTTGAACTGGATGCAGCCTCCATCCCGATAGTATCGGGAACAGAATTGCACAGAAAACTTTTGAACAAATCAATTGCAAGAGCCCGGAAGACGGAAAGTCCGAAGATATAGATGCACATCCAGCGGCTTGCAGCCAGAAGCCAGTGGGCTAACCTCTTACCCACACAGATTTATCTTCAATGGGTTTACGTTTACTATCGGGTATAGCTGCTTTCGGTATACCGATGTGCAGGAAACCCAGAAGCTTATCATCATCACCAAGGCCGAATAACTCTTTTGCTGCTTCAAAGTAAGTTATACCTCCAGTGCTCAGGTAACAGCCTATACCATACGCTGCTGCGGTGAGATACATGTTTTCAACCGCACAAAATACAGCACCTATCTCTTCCACTTCAGGTATTGATTTTTTGTCATCGCGCTTCATTCCAACAGCAATGATATGCGATGACAGTGTTGTTTTAGTGAGCAGGTTTTGATAGCGCTCTTCCTTGAATGTGCCATCGGCTTCTGTTACTTTCTTATATACTGTTGCCTGGGCTTCACCTAACTTCCTTAAACCCTCACCGGTAAATACAACAAACTGCCAGGGCTCTGTGAGCTTGTGTGTAGGAGCCCATCGCGCATTTTCCAGCATCTGTGTAACAATTTCATCATCTACCCTCTCACCTGTATAATGTTGCTGGTAAACAGAACGCCGGTTACGAATAAGGCTGTTTACCAGCTCAACTTTTGTAGCATCTATCTTCATTGTGCAAGTTTTTTTAAATTTAGAATACTAAACAATCAAGCATGCAAAAATATTTACTCCCCCTCTGTGTTATTTTGATCGCTTCCTCTTGTGCACCGGTTTATGTACCCAACCTGCGCAACTCACCTTTGTTCACGAAAGGTGGAGAGTTTCAAGGCTCTATGCAAATTGGCAATGGCCTTGATCTGCAGGGAGCGTTATCCGTTTCCAACCACATTGGTGTAATGACCAATTATTCTTTTGAAGATCGCTCTGCTACAACCAGCAGTAGTAACAACAATACAGACGATTATCACAAACACAAATTCCTGGAAGGTGGCATTGGCTATTATGAAAATGATGGCATCTGGTGCTACGAAATTTTTGGTGGTTATGGAAAAGGTGAAGCCTCCAGTTATGCCGACTATAGTTTTTTTTCAGGGGGTACCTCGCAGGCTACGGGAAAATATGAACGTTTTTTTGTGCAGCCTGCCTTTGGTATCAACAAGAAAGTAATGCACGTGTCGTTCATCCCGCGATTCTCGGTAGTTAACTTTTATCAATTCAAGGACGATGTTACCGGAATTGTTGTTACCAATGTAAATTCATCCGCAAAAGTATTTGTGGAGCCAGCCGTAATGGGTCGTGTTAACCTGGCGAATAACCACCTCTTCTTTACGTTTCAGGTAGGCGCTACAATCGTGGCAAGTCCGGATGTATATTTTGAGTATCGCTCGTTCCAATTGGGCACAGGCCTGGGCTTTCGGTTTGGCGGTAGTGCGTCTTCCAAATCAAAAGACAAAACAACGGAATAACTACTGGTAAAATATCGCTGTCAAGGTGCAGATATATACCCTGACAGCGCATTTGTATTATTTGGGAAACTGACTTGCATCAATGTTTGGAATGATGCGCAGTGCGTTTTTATAGTATATCTTTTTCAAAATATCGTCTGGCAAATCAAGTCCATACATCCGCCAGTAGGCATGGTAACGTTTATGATAAGGGAAATACTCGTCAGCAGTTTCCAATACACGGAAGTACGTTTCATATTCTTCCGGCACCCACGAATCCTTGCCGAACAATACACGATCCTGATACCTGGTTAAGAATGTTTTTGCAGCCCGTGGCTGACGACCCAGCTCGGCTATAACAGCACCGATCTCGGTATACATATTTGGATATTTATCCAGCAGCTCTCCCAGCTTCTTCAGGTCACTTCCATACCAGCCGAGGTGTGCATTGATAAATTTAGTCTTCGGATGTTTTCTGAAAATATTATGCTGTTCCGCGATGATCGTTTCCCACGAAACCGTATCCGTGTCATGTCTTCTTCCCGGATGAAGCTTTAGTTCCAGCCAGCGCTCGTTGTTTTTATCGATCGGCTGCCAGAACTGTTTGGGATCGGCTGCATGAATCAATACCGGTATACCCAGCTCGCCACACTTCTCCCAGATAGGATCGATGCGCGGATCATCAATATGCACTCGCCTCCCCTTGCTATCGAACGTAAACATGCCGAGGTTCTTATATATCTTCAATCCACTGGCACCTTTCTTCACATCGTCTTCCAGTTGCTTCAGCATACGGCCCTGCCATTCCGGATCATCGATCGCTGCAAAATCCATATTCGTAAATACCACCAGTCTTTTCGGGTTGGTTTTCTTTACATTCTCCAGCGATTTATCCAAGTGCTCGGTGCTGCCTCTGCCACGGCCGCTCAGGTTTACCATCACCATCATGTTGAGCTTATCCATTTCTTTCAACAACGCATTCAGGTCCTGTGTAGGCATATTGAACTGGTGATTGTGCACGTCAATGAAAGGAAACTTGGCGCGTGTTACATGATGCTCCGGTACAATAAGCGTTGATGGCGGATCATACTCTTCAAAATCCATTTTCATATCAAGCGGCTTCTCCTGGGCACGGCATGAAACTATACCACTCCAGGCCACCATTATAAAAACAAAGTATCTCCTCATAAAAAAGCTTTTAATGTGAAAATAGCAGAAAGAACCGAACTACCTTTTCTAAAACAGGATGAATGGTAAAACCACAGATCACATTACCAGGATTTACCGGACGAACGTGGAAATATAGATCGTGCTGCTTCGTTTTTATGTTTAAATTGGCCATGATTTTTAAAACTCCGGCATGAAACCATTTGCATTCATTTTTTTGATCTTCTTCGCTCTCGTATCGTACGCCCAGGACGCACAACTTGAAAGTGCTAAAAAGAAAATTCAGGCTAGTGACTTTAAAGGAGCAAAAGCAGACCTCACCAAAATCATTGATAGTAATCCGAAAAACAAGCTGGCGCTCAATCTTCGTGGGCAAGCACGCATGGAGCTGGAAGACTTCTATGGTGCCATTGGCGATTACAATGCTGCACTGGACATTGACTCCACCTTTGCCGATGCACTCAACAATCGCGGTGAAGCCAAGATGGCCCTTGGCGATGATGAAGCTGCCATTACAGACTTCGATAAAGCAATTAAGTTCAACAGCAAATTTGCTGATGCCTATAGCAACCGTGGCCTTGCCAAGTATAATATTGAAGACCTGCAAGGTGCATACTTCGATTTTTCAAAAGCACTGGAACTCGGCCCAGCTGATTCCGACAAATACTTCAATCGCGGTGTGGTGAAAGCTGAGCTTGGTGAATTTATCAGCGCTATTGATGATTATACCAAGGCCATCGAAATGGATAAGACGGATGCTGGACTATATAACTATCGCGGTGTAGCCTACTACAACACGGGCAATCTTGACCTTGCTATTGCAGACTACAACGAAGCTTTAAAACTTGATCCAAAAGATCCATTGAAGTTTGAGAATCGCGCGCTGGCCAAAAATGCCAAACAGGATTTTAAAGGAGCGCTGGAAGATTATTCAAAAGCCATTGAGTTGAATGCTACCGACCCCGAAACGTTTAACCTTCGCGGTGTAGTAAAGTATAATCTCGAAGATCACGATGGCGCCATAGCCGATTATACAAAAGCCATCGAGCTTGATGATACCAACCCGGTATATTACGATAACCGTGCCCTGAGCAAAACAGAGAAGGAAGACTATGCCGGCGCTGTAGAAGATTATTCCTCCTCCATCGAGCTATACCCAAGCGATCCTGAAACTTACTTTCAGCGTGGTTTGGTAAAAATCAGTATGAACAACAAATACGATGCGTGCCTCGATTTTAAACACGCAGAAGAGCTGGGCTCTACAGAAGCAAAAGCACTCATCAAAAAGAACTGCAAGTAACTTCTGTTTGTGAAACCGTTGCGGCTAGCGATTATTCTGAATGGTATAGCACTCGACAAGAGATTTTTTTGCCGCAAGGTTTTGCCTGTATTACGGTCGGTTTATACGGTAGATCTGTTTGAGACGCGTTCGCGTCATGATGCTTTTTCGCTGGCATCAAAAGCAACCGACAAGTTATATGATGTGATTATAGCTGCTGGTGGTGATGGCACCTTGCACCAGGTTGTAAACGGTATGCTGGCGGGACGAGAAAATGTAAAACATCTGCCGGCTATTGCCGTGGTGCCTGTTGGTACGGGAAACGATTTTGCACGAAGTATAGATATACCGTCAAACGCCGCAAAATTATTAGCGCTGTTAAAGGATTTCAATACGCGGGAGATTGATGTGGGTGAGGTACATTACACCACTTCTGAAGGATCAGGGCATCGTTACTTTATCAATGTAGCAGACCTCGGTATGGGACCTGAAGTAGTAAAGCGTGTGCTTGACAGCGGGCGATCGTTGGGTTCGGCAGTTACATACTTCCTTTCTATCTTAAGAACCTTTCTCACTTATAGCCCTATGGTGGTTACTGCAAAAGCTGACGACTGGGAGTGGCAGGGTAAACTGCGCACGATGGCATTTGGCAATGGCAAGTATTACGGCCACGGATTATGTGTAGCCCCTGATGCGATATTGAACGATGGCATACTGGAAGCTTTTATATGCGGAAATGTATCGGTGCTTGATTTTGTCCGAAACTCTATACCACTGAAGCAAGGTAAGCACATCAACATTCCGGAAGTGTGGTATAAGAAAGCAACATTCGTTACACTAACTTCCGAAAGTGATTGTCTTATTGAAGCAGACGGAGAACTGCTCGGTAAACTTCCGGCAACCATTCGCATAACTTCGCATAAGCTTCGTTTTCTCGTTCCCCGCACAGATCATTTACTGAAATAAACTCCCCCATCTTTATGGGTCGCGCTTTCCTTATGAATACCATCTCCTTTGATTATTTTGCACTATGATCCTGATAGGCATTATTGAAGATGATGAAGAAATCCGCAAGGGTGTTCAAACCTTTTTGAACCGGCAGGAAAACTTTGCCTGCGAATATTCTTACGGTTCAGTGGAAGAGTTTCTAAAGAATATAACATCCGTTAATATTCCCAATGTGTTGATCATGGATCTTGGCCTGCCCGGTATGTCGGGTATCGAAGGCATTAAGCTCATCAAAGAGAAATATAGTGATGTAGATATCATTGTGTTTTCGGTATACAATGATTCCAGGCGCATCTTCGATTCATTGTGTGCCGGTGCCACCGGATATCTGCTAAAGAATACTCCGCTGGAGGAAATCAAAGAAGGCATCGAATTACTTTCCAAAGGCGGCTCACCCATGTCGCCACAGATTGCCAGGAAAGTGATTGAACATTTCAGCCAGAGCAATGCCAAAAAGAAAGAACCACAGTCGCCTCTTTCCGCAAAAGAGAAAGAGATCGTGATTGGTTTGGTAGATGGCCTGAGTTATAAATTGATTGCCGATCGCATGGATATCAGCATAGAAACGGTGCGCTTTCATATCAAAAATATCTATCGCAAACTTCACGTGCACGGCAAGGCAGAAGTTATTTCCAAATCGTTGCGCGGAGAGATTTAGTACTTTTCTACTATCAAAACCGCCTCGTGCAACATGCCCCACATGATTGTGGAGTTGATTTGTTTTCCGGCTGTGCATAGCTTTATAAAATCGCTTAGCTTTACGTAAATATTCTACCCCCATGAAAATCCTAACGCTAAGATCGCTATCACTGGCCCTGCTGTTTCTGACAGCAACGTTGTTCACTTCATGCAATCTGTTCGACAAAGCAGATGATGTTACTTTCAACAGAACACTAGACCAGAATATTGCTGTTTCTGAAACCAGCAGCGGTAAAGACGTTCCGTACGAGCAGGAAATTGTGCTGGACGCTACCACCGATTCTGAAATAGAACGCTATAAAGACAAGATCAAAGGTTTTGAAGTAAAAAAGATTAATTATACTATATCTTCCTATACCGGAGATTTCTCAACCATCTTCAATGGTATACTGGCTTTTGGTGATGAGGCTGGATCAACTTCAAATGTTTCTGCAACCATCACCAACCTCGATCTGAAAGCAGCCTATACCGCGGGAACCGTTTTCGAACTTACCATACCGGCCAGCGATGTAGCCAAAGTTGAATCGATGTTGAAAGACAAAAAGGCTGTAAAAGTTTACCTGACGGGAACACTTTCGCAAACACCCGTATCATTCGTTATGAGTGTAACACTGGATGTTGCTATTCAGGCGAATACACTTTGATGTCAAGATAATTACCAATACTGGTATATAGTTGGTTTTACAGGTGGTGCTTCCCTTCCGGGGGAAGCATTTTTCTATTTTGACCTTAGCTGGAATTTCCTATTGAGGTCTTCTATAATCATGGTTGCATGTACACGCGAATTTTCAATAAACCACTTATTGGTTTTTAGTCCTCCGCATACCACACCTGCCAGATATATACCGGCAACGTTCGTTTCCATCGTATGCTCGTTATATACCGGTGTATGAAACTCATCGTTATGAAAACGGATGCCGCAGGCTTCCATAAATTCAAACGGTGGCTGGTAGCCCGTCATCGCCAGCACAAAGTTATTCTCCAGTGTTTTGTTGCCATCCGGGGTTTTTATCTCCACCGTGTCGGGCGTAATTTTGATTACCTCCGAATGAAAGTAAGCTTTGATCGATCCTTCCTGAATGCGATTCTCTATATCAGGCTTCACCCAATACTTTACGCTATCGCGAATACCGCCTTCACGAATTACCATTGTAACCTCCGCTCCCTTGCGCCATGTTTCAAGCGCCACATCTACAGCCGAGTTGGCAGCACCGATCACCACGATCTTCTGCCCGAAGTATGGATGCGGTTCATCATAGTAATGCTTCACTTTCGGCAGATTTTCTCCGGGCACGTTTAACAGGTATGGCAGGTCATAGAAGCCCAACGCCAGAATAACAGCTTTCGATCTATACTGGCTTTTTACGGTAGTAACATCATGTACACCATCCGTTGAAGTGATCATCGTTACCTTTTCATAAAGTTTTAAATCCAATTTCCACGAAGTGCAAACTCTGCGGTAGTATTCAAGTGCTTCAAATCGATTGGGTTTAGGCTGATGCGATATGAATGGAACCTCTCCTATTTCGAGTCGCTCGGAAGTAGAGAAGAATGTCATGTTCAGTGGGTAGTTATATAGCGAATGGGTGAGGCAACCCTTCTCCAGAATAGTATACTTTAGTCCCACCTTTTGCGCTTCAATACCGCAGGCCAGGCCAATAGGGCCGGCACCGACTATAATTACATCAAACAGCTCCATTCTTATAAATCAATTTGATAATTCAACAATATTCTTAAAAATTTGGATCGATAACCTAAACTTGATATGAATAAACTACTAATCGCTGTCTTTTTTGCTACGAGCATAGCAGCATTTGCCCAGAAGCAAATTACAGTGGAAGATTTTACTACTAAAAACACCTTCCCGCAGAAAACTGTCCGCGGCATTAATTGGATGAAGGACGGCAAATTCTATTCAACTCTGGAGAACAACAAAGTTGTAAAGTACGACATTACCACGAGTAAGCCCGTTGAAATACTGGTGGATGGCTCAACATTATCGCCTCAGATTGATATCCAGGGTTACATGTTCAGCGGAGACGAAAAGAAACTTTTGCTTCAAACCAGCTTTGAAAATATATACCGCCGGTCGTTCACAGCCAATTACTTTGTATACGATCTTACTACTAAAACTGTCAGGCAATTGTCAGCGCACGGCAAACAATCTTATGCAGCTTTTTCGCCCGATGGCAGTAAAGTCGCTTTCGTACGAGAGAACAATCTTTACTATGTTACCTTAAGCGACATGCAAGAGGTGCAGGTAACAACGGATGGAAAATTCAATCACATTATTAACGGCACTACCGATTGGGTATACGAAGAAGAGTTTAGCTTTGTAGATGGTTTTTACTGGTCACCTGATAATAAGAAGCTGGCGTATTATCGCTTTGATGAATCAGCTGTGCGCGAATATAATTTGCAGCGCTGGGGCAAAACATTATATCCTACCGATTATCGCTTCAAATATCCAAAAGCGGGTGAAGCAAATTCAACCATAGAAATCTGGATATACGATCTGGCTTCTCAACAAAAGGTAAAAGCTGACATTGGCACCGAAAAAGATATCTATATACCGCGTGTAAAGTGGACAGCTAATGGCAATACACTTTCTGTTCGCAGGTTGAACCGACTTCAAAATAATCTTGATATACTACACATCAATGCCTCCACGGGAGCCGCTACGCTTGTACTCAACGAAAAGAGCAACACTTATATTGATCTGGAATTTACAGACGATCTCTTATACCTGGCGGATGGCAAACAGTTCATTTATACTTCTGAACGCGATGGCTTCAAACACCTTTATCTTTACTCAATAGAAGGAACTTTATTACACCAGATCACCAGCGGCTCCTTTGAGGTAGCACAGTTTGTTGGCCTCGATGAGAAAAACAAAACCGTTTATTATACTTCCACAGAAGTTTCTCCGCTCGAAAAACAATTCTACTCCATCTCACTGGATGGCAAGAAGAAGGTAAAGCTATCACAGGCTGCGGGTGTACACAACATCAACATGAGCACAGGTTTCCAGTTTTATATCGACTACTATACCACCGCTACGCGTCCTACTGCTGTAAGTCTGTATAAAACAAAAGACAATGCACTGCTGAAAGTACTCGAAAGCAACGATGAGTTAGCCAGGATTCTGGACGATTACGGTTTTGTAGCGAAAGAATTTTTCTCTTTGAAAGCAGCCGATGGTACGCCCCTTGATGGCTATATGTTAAAACCAAAGAACTTTGATGCAGGTAAGCAATATCCGGTGTTAGTGTATCAATACAGCGGACCGGGATCACAAAATGTAAACAACACCTGGGGTGGTGGGCACTTCTTCTTTCACCAGATGCTGGTACAGAAAGGGTATATAGTAGCCGTGATAGATTCCCGTGGCACCGGAGCCCGCGGAGAAAAATTCAAGAAGGTTACGTACAAGCAGCTTGGTAAATATGAGCTGGAAGATCTTATAGCCGGCGCAAAGTTTCTCGCTACGCTGGAATATGTAGACGACAGCCGCATCGGTATATGGGGATGGAGCTATGGAGGCTACATGTCATCACTGGCCATGACCAAGGGAGGCGATGCATTCAAGATGGGTATAGCAGTGGCGCCCGTTACGAACTGGAGATTTTACGACACGATTTATACCGAGCGTTATCTTCAGACACCTCAATTAAATGCCGGTGGGTATGACGATAATTCACCTACAACGTATGCCGATAAATTACAAGGCAATTTCCTGTTGATCCACGGCACAGGGGATGACAATGTGCACTTTCAAAATTCAGTCGTGCTGCAGGACGCCCTGATCAACGCGGGCAAACAATTCGAGTCGTTCTATTATCCGGATAAACATCACAGTATTCAGGGTGCTAAAACTAAATGCCATCTATATACCATGATGTTGAATTACATTCAGGAAAATTTATAGTCAAGCCTGACCCCGATCAGCCAGTCGGGGTCTTCTTTTTAAATATACCATTACATACCAACCCAATCCCATGATTACAAAAGCAGACATCGAACAGGCACACGATCGCATCAAGCCCTATATATACCATACTCCGGTAATGACCTCTGAAAGTATGGATGATTTAACGGGCGCTAACATTTTTTTCAAATGCGAGAACTTGCAGAAGATAGGAGCCTTCAAAGCACGTGGCGCGATGAACGCAGTGCTATCGCTTGAACCTGCCGTGCGGGCTTTGGGCGTAGCCACACACTCATCGGGCAATCATGCACAAGCGTTGGCACGAGCTGCAAAAATTACCGGCATTCGTTCGTATATCGTTATGCCGCGCACAGCACCGGAAATAAAGAAGCGCGGTGTAGTCAGTTTTGGCGGAGAGATATTTGAATGTGAGCCAACACTGGAATCGCGTGAAACAACTTTACAGCAAGTAGTTGCCAAAACAGGTGCGAGTGTCGTTCATCCTTTTAATAACGATGCTGTTATTACCGGTCAGGGCACTGCCGCAAAAGAGCTGTTTGAAGATATACCTTCGCTGGATATTATTGTACCTCCGGTAGGCGGCGGTGGTCTATTGAGCGGCACAGCACTGGCAACAAAATATTTTTCTCCCCATACAATAGTTATAGCCGGAGAACCCGAAGGTGCGGATGATGCCTATCGCTCTCTACAAAGTGGAAAGATTGAATCATCACAATCCAATTCAATTGCCGATGGATTGCTCACGGCATTGGGAGATAAAACTTTCCCGATCATTAGCGAACATGTAAAAGAAGTAATCACGGTAAGCGATCAGGAGATAGCTGAATCGATGCGACTGCTATGGGAAAATCTGAAAGTAATTGTAGAGCCTTCCGGTGCTGTTCCCTTTGCGGCTATACTGAAGTCGAAGGAAAAATTTAATGGCAAGAAGGTAGGAGTAATTATCTCCGGAGGTAATGTAGAGCTGGCAAGGGCGTTTGCTTTGTTTGGAATCCGGTAGCAACCGGCCTCTGGCTACTGGCCGCTAGAGGTGTGAGTAAAGATATATTTTCCCCACATTCCGATATAGCTGTCAGGAACAGATTAACATCGATAAGAAATAAGAGATATACAGCGAATGCACAAGCCCAGCAACTAGCAGCCAGTAGCCTGAAGCCCTCTGACTACGCGTTGTCTACTTGTGCGGGAGTTGCTGCCGATGGTGTAGCTTCTGATTTTGATATCCAGAAGTTGTTGAAGCCTTCGCCTACCTGTATCGTGAGTATTTGCAATGCAAGCATTTCCAGGATGGCGAGGAAGTTAAAGATCAATCCGATGCGCGATGGAAATGATTCTAACAGCTCGGTGAATGATACACGTTGTTTTTTGGTGACCTCATCCACGAGGTATTGCTTCTGTCCTTCTACGGTATATGGATATTGAATAACCTGGTGAACAGGTTTATTCTTTTCTGCTTCAAAGCGCTTGATCACTTTCTCAAACACTTGCATCAGTTTGAATACAGTGATGTCTTGTAGTTCTGCTTCCACGTTAGTGCTCTCGGCCAGTGATTTCAACTCCTTCATCAGGTTACCGCGCTTCTCTTTGGTGAGCTCTGTCTCTTCCATTTTGTGGAAGACATCTACTACAGATTTATACTTTTTGTATTCGAGCAGGTGGCGCACCAGTTCTTCGCGAGGGTCGATTTCATTGCCTTGCTCATCAAGCTGCGGACGTGGCAGCAACATTTTTGACTTGATGCGCATAAGTGTTGCTGCTACCAGGATAAACTCACTTGCTACTTCTATATTGAGTTGCTCCATCTGTTGAATGTACGCCAGGAAATCGTTCGTAATCGTGGCGATCGGAATATCATAAATATCCAGTTCATCGCGTTCAATGAAGAACAACAGAAGATCGAACGGACCTTCGAACAATGGCAGCTTTACTTCAAAATTTTCCTGTGACATAAGGCGAAGTGAGGGGGCAAATTTATTTATAATCCGGCAAAAAGCTGATTGAAAAGAAATACTAATTTTGTAGCTTGATTTTTCTCCAAAACCCTCTTTTTCAGGTCATTTATCTCGTTTAAGGGTGTGTTAGGAGCGATGGGGTAAAACTCTTACCTTCAATTATTGTTATTTGAGCGCACTAATCTCAGAAACCCATGCTGATTACACCGGGAAAACTCTTGGCAGAAATAAACTCGCCTGATGATCTCAAGAAGCTTGACCAGGCCCAACTGGTTCAGCTTTGCGATGAGCTTCGTCATTTCATCATCGACAATGTCTCGGTATATGGAGGTCACTTCGGTGCGAGCCTCGGTGTGGTGGAATTAACGGTAGCACTTCATTACGTTTTCAAAACTCCTTACGATCAACTGGTGTGGGACGTTGGGCATCAGGCATACGGTCATAAAATCCTTACCGGCAGAAGGGATAACTTTTATACAAACCGTGTTTACAACGGACTCTCTGGTTTTCCAAAAAGAAAAGAAAGTGAGTATGATGCTTTTGGCGTAGGGCACTCTTCTACATCAGTATCAGCAGCGTTGGGAATGGCCGTTGCATCGAAGTACCTGGGCCAGGAAGACAAGCAGCATATTGCTGTGATTGGTGATGGCGCACTAACGGGTGGAATGGCATTTGAAGGATTGAATCATGCAGGTGTTTCTGACTCTAACATTCTGATCATTCTCAACGACAACTGTATGTCGATCGATCCGAATGTTGGCGCCTTGAAAGATTACCTTACCGACATCACAACATCGCGCACCTATAACAAACTGAAGGATGAAGTCTGGAATTTGTTAGGCAAGCTCTCCAACTTTGGAAAGAGCGCGCAGGAAATTGTATCGAAAGTCGAGAATGGTATCAAGTCAACATTGCTAAGCCAGAGCAACCTGTTCGAATCACTTAACCTTCGCTACTTCGGTCCTGTTGATGGACACGATGTTAATCACCTCGTTACTATTTTCAACGACCTCAAAAATATAAAAGGCCCCAAGATTCTCCATTGTGTAACGGTGAAAGGTAAAGGCTATGGTCCTGCTGAAAAAGGCAATGCTACTACATGGCATGCTCCGGGCACTTTCGATAAGATTACCGGAGAGATATTCAAAAAAGTATACGACAAGCCACAGTCACCCAAGTATCAGGATGTATTTGGTCATACCTTGGTAGAGCTTGCCAAAACCAATGACAAAATCATTGGTATTACGCCGGCAATGCCTTCCGGCTCATCGATGAATATTATGATGAAAGAAATGCCTGACCGCGCGTTCGATGTAGGTATAGCGGAACAACATGCTGTAACATTCTCTGCCGGTCTTGCTACACAGGGGTTAATACCTTTTTGTAATATATATAGTTCGTTCATGCAGCGTGCTTTCGACCAGGTAGTGCACGATGTATGTATTCAGAATTTGCCGGTAAACTTCTGCCTCGATCGTGCAGGATTTGCCGGAGCAGACGGACCAACGCACCACGGTGCTTATGATATTGCCTACTTCCGCTGCCTGCCTAACATCATTATTTCATCACCGATGAATGAGGCCGAGTTGCGCAACCTGATGTATACTGCACAGCTTCCACGAAAAGAGCAGGCGTTCTCTATTCGATATCCGCGCGGGCAAGGTGTTATGCCGGAATGGAGAACGCCTATGGAGGAGATCAAGATTGGCACTGGAAGACGACTGCGAAAAGGAAACGACCTGGCTATACTTACCATTGGTCACATTGGTAACTATGCTGTGGAAGCATGCGATCGCCTGGCCCGGCATTCTATTTTAGTAGGTCATTACGATATGCGCTTTGTGAAGCCGCTGGACGAAAAGCTGCTGCATGAAGTGTTCAGTCAATATAAAAAGATCATTACTGTGGAGGATGGTTGTTTGCAGGGAGGCTTTGGAAGTGCTGTGCTTGAATTTATGGCCGACCATAATCTTCATGCAGAAGTAAAAAGGCTTGGTATCCCCGACAGAATTGTAGAGCATGGTGAGCAACATGAACTTCATCATGAATGCGGTTTTGATGTGGAAGGTATTGAGCGTGCTGTTGTAGAAATGCTAGAGCTTGTAACAAAGTAATGTCAACGATCGCTTTTACTACGCGCGGCTCCGGTCGCCCTGTTATACTTTTACATGGTTTCCCAATGAATAGCACAGTATGGGAGAGCTTTGCTTCACAACTATCAACCAATTTTGAGGTATTTACTCCCGATCTTCCGGGCTTTGGCAAGAGTGCCATTTTACCAGTGCCTTTTTCAATAAGCGATGTCGCTGCTCAAATGTTACTATGGATCGATGAGCAGAAAATTATAAACCCGGTGGTAATCGGCCATTCGCTGGGAGGCTATGTTACATTGGCGATGGCAGCAAAAGCTGAAGAGAAGCTTGCCGGTATAGGACTGTTTCATTCTACAGCCTATGCGGATTCTGCTGAAAAAAAAGAATCACGTACAAAAACTATTGAGTTTGTAAAAAAGAATGGGGTATTAGCCTTTACTTCCAATTTTACTCAGCAACTTTTTGCTGATCCTCATCATCCTGCGATTGTCATAGTGCGTGAAATAGCCATGCAATCTACTGAAGAAGCCGTAGTCGGATATACGGCAGCGATGCGTGATCGCCCGGAATGCGTTAATGTTTTAGAACAATTTAATAAGCCGGTTCTATTGATTGGCGGAACGAAGGATCAGGGTATTCCCGGAGCCAGTATTGAAGAGCAAGCTCAAGTTTGCAAGCAACCTGATCTGCACCTGCTAACACAAGTGGCGCACATGGGAATGTTCGAACAACCAAGTGAAACAGTTAACCTCGTTAAGTTTTTTGTGAACCGTTGTGTGTAACACAGCGTCTATATTGCAATCGCTTTGACAAATTCATGAAAACAGTGTTAATTAGAAATAATTTCGGTGGGCTGCGCACCTGCGATGTTAGGTTAAATAAAATCAGGACTCTATATTTGCTAATAGGAATATTAATAACCAACCTGTAACCATGGAAGAGATAGTAGATCCACATCAGTATGACGCCTGGAATACGATGGCTAAAAACGTTGCTTTTGCTGCCTGGGCAATTGCCATCCTGATTGCTTTGTATCATGTTGTGCGGCTCGCAACGATGAGTGATGCCAAGACGAAGTATGATTACATCAACCGCAGTGAGATTAAGACCCTTTGGATTTCGTCTGTCATTTTAGTGATCGGCTGCTGCTTTTATGCAAACGCCAACATCGTTGAGCTCAGTCCGCTCTGGATCTTTGTACGCGTATTTACAACGTTTGCCATGGGCTTGATCGTGGCATTGATCATTCAAAATCTTTTGAAATTCTATTACCCGTTCTTCATCGAGAAACGTCTTAAAGTATTGCGCTATAAGCCACGCATTTCTCCAAAAACCGGAAAGGCTATGAAGCTTCTGAGCGAAGATGAAGAAGATGCTTACCTGGATGAAGGTATGCAAGCAGAAGAAAATGTTTTCTCTATCGACTACGATGTGTGGAAAGATGAAGAAACCGGCTATGTAAAGATTGAGCGTTACTCTGGTCACCTCCATGCTTTACAATGCCCTGAATGTAATTACCAAACCTTCAAGGTAGTGCGCGAAGAAGTTCTCAAAGCTCCTTCAAACACAGAAGAAGGCGAACTGCTGAAGCACTTCCAGTGTGGCTATTGCGGATACAAAGCCAAGAAAACTGTTACGCTTAGAATGTCTCAGAAATTCGAAGAATCATCTGCAGCAACGGCATAAGACTTTACAAATATTATCTATAGAACCCCGGAGCCATGCTTCGGGGTTTCTTTTTAAAAAGAAATCCGGTTTTTAAAGTCGCCCGATCAGCTCCACGTACAGGTCAGTTAATTTACCTTCTGCCTGGCTGGCAATAGCAATTATATCAGCGAGCGCAACAGGCTTCAGGTTATCGGGATCGCAATCATCGGTCAGTACAGAAACTGCGCAGCACGGCAACCCCATGTGATTCGCAACGATAACTTCCGGCACAGTGCTCATTCCAACAGCATCTGCTCCCATCCTTCTCAGAAAACGATATTCACTTCGTGTTTCCAGGTTTGGTCCCATCACGCTTACATATACCCCTATATTAAGTTTGATATCCTTCTGCTTCGCTATACTAATCAGCAGCGCATTGAGGTGTGGTGAATATGGCTGGCTCATATCCGGAAAACGCGGACCTAATGTTTCATCGTTTATACCTCGCAGCGGATTATCCGGTTGAAAGTGGATGTGATCGTCCAGCAACATCAGCTCGCCCTTCTTCCAATGAAGGTTCATGTTACCTGCCGCGTTAGAGAGCAGCAAGTGCTTTACACCAAGCTTCTTCATTACCCTGACGGGAAATGTTATCTGCTGCATGGTATATCCTTCATAGTAATGAAAGCGACCTTGCATAGCCAGCACATTCCTGCCCTGTATCTTTCCATAGACCAACCTGCCTTTATGAAACTCTACTGTGGAAACCGGAAAGTGAGGGATGTTATGATAATCAATCACAACAGTATCGTGTATTTGTTTAACGAAGAGATTGCCAAGGCCCGTGCCCAGCACCACTCCGATCTCAGGTTCATCAATACCTTTACTTTTAATATAAGCTGCTGCTTCGTTAATCTGTTCAATCATAGCTATAGTAAATTACACCGCTATGAAATATACCTATAAGCAGACAAAAAATAACCACAGTATTGCCGTGGGTTTAAAATTTTAAATATACTTGTGTTACTTCAGTAGTGAACCATTGAGTCGCAGCAGCTCGGTCTCTGCTACTTTGGCCAGGTAGCGTGCATTGATCAAACGATTATAAGCATCCGCTAAACTTTGTTGTGCCGTACGTAATTCAATGAATGTAGTAATGCCTCGTTTGAATCCTTCCAATGCAATGAAGACATTCTCTTTCGCCAGCAGAATAGTTTCTTCTTCCACCAACAGTACTTGTTTGGCATTATCGTAATTAACGTATGCATTACGAACGCCCACGTCAACCATATACTTTTGCTGATCGTAAATTGTCTGCTGCCTGCTTAATGTAATCTTCGCCTGCTGAACTAACCTTCTTCTGTTGAAACCACCCAGAATTGGAATAGCAGCCGAGAAACCATAATTATATCCGTTGCTTTGACTATACAGGGGAATACCGGGGTTTAGTGAAACTGCGTTGGTTGATTTATTATAGGAATACGCAGAGTTAAAACTTATAGTAGGAAATTGTTCTGCTTTGCGCTCATGCAAAGCCAATCTTGCTATTTCAATGTCTCTTTTCGCAGACAATAACGCAAAATTCTGATTCGCTATATTTAATTCAATGTCTTCACGTTTCAATCCAAGATCTATGATAATCGTATCCGACACATCATACAGCTCCGGGAGCTGCATGCCTACCAAGCCCCTCAATTGTTCTTTTAATTGAGCAATCGCTGCCTCTTGCTGCAATACCTGCGTTCGCTGCGTATTCAAATCTACCTTTGCCTGAAGAAGCTCCGGCTTACCACCCGTGCCAACCTGAAGTTTTTTCTCAGCTAATTTTACACGCTCTTCACTTACAGACATTTGTTCCTGGGTGGCCTTAAGTTGCTGCTTTTGCTGAACAATGTTAAAGTAGTTTGTTATTACCTGTGCAACAGTGTTTGTAATCTGGCCCTTCACATTGATCTCTCCCTGTCTCACCAACTCTTCCAGTCTTTCTCTGGTTGCAAACATTTTTGTGCCATCGAAGAGCGTCCACGTTAGTTGTACAGCAGCAGCCTGTGTATTTGATTTCAGGCCTTTCTGCTGGCGAGTGCTGTTATCTGCCAGTAATTGTTTTTGGTTGCTGGTATTCCATACTCTTGATGCCGATCCGTTCAGCTGAGGAAGGAAGGCACCAAAGGCATAACTGTTATCAAGCTCAACTGAGCTTAATATATTCTCTGACAATTTAATGTCATAGTTCTTTTCAATAGCCAGTGCAACCGCTTGTTCTACAGTTATCATCTCCTGTGCCTGGCCTACACACAGAAAAATAAAGACTACAAAAATTGTTAACGTGAATCTAATGTTCATAAACCAATTCCTTTTGTGGCTGAGGTGTTGGAGCCCCGTCACCAAATTCAATGTGCTTTCTTTTGCGAGATAAGAATGAATACATCGCAGGTATAACAAATAAAGTAAGGATAAGCGAAAACATGATACCACCCACAATCACGATACCGAGCGGTTTGCGGCTGGTTGATGCTGCTCCCAGCGAAAGTGCCAATGGTAATGATCCCAACGCCATTGCCAGACTCGTCATCAATATAGGGCGAAGACGCAGACGCGATGCTTCCAACACCGCTTCAATCTTCGACAAACCTTCTTCGCGTTTCTGATTGGCAAATTCCACGATGAGAATACCGTTCTTTGTTACCAAACCTATCAGCATAATCATTCCGATTTGTGAGAATATATTTATAGTCTGGCCAAATATATACAGGGATATAAATGCACCGCTAATGGCAAGCGGCACCGTAAGCATGATGGTGAGCGGATCTACAAAGCTTTCGAACTGCGCTGCAAGAATAAGGTATATCAGCACCAGCGCGAGCAGGAATGCAAATGAGGTATTACTGGAACTTTCTGCATAGTCGCGCGAGGTACCGCTTAACGAAGTTGTGAACGTATCATCCAGGAGCTTAGCTGAGATTTCATTCATAACTTTTATACCATCGCCTACTGTTTTGCCCGGTGCGAGGCCGGCTGATATAGTAGCTGACTTATAGCGGTTAAAGTGATAGAGTGAAGGCGGTGTGGTAGACTCCTGAACAGTCACAACATTATCCAATGAAACCAGTTGTCCTGAATTTGTGCGTACATACAGGTTCTTCAGATCATCCGGGTCATCACGGTCAATGCGTGTTACCTGGCCCATTACCTGGTATTGTTTACCTTCTTTGGTGAAATATCCGAAACGAAGATTACTGTAGGCTAGTTGTAATGTCTGTGCTATATCCTGAACGCTGATACCAAGCTGCGCAGCTTTCAGGCGATTGATCTCCACGCGTAGTTCAGGCTTGTTAAACTTCAAATCTATATCTACACCTTGCAGCACCGGGCTGGCATTGGCTTCTTCCAAAAACTGCGGAATAACCTGGCGGAGTTTTTCGAGATTGTTGTTCTGTATAACGAACTGCACAGGCAAGCCACCTCTTCTGTTTACAGATATAGTCTGCTCCTGTATGGGAAAGGCACGACCCTGCGGAAAGCGACTCAGGTTTCGGTTCACCATATCAACGATCTGTTGTTGTGACCGATCTCTGTTCTGCGGATCGGATAAGGTTACACGAACAAACCCACTGTTTACAGAACCTGCTCCTGAAAAACCTGGCGCTGTTACCGACAATGCAGTTTGATATTCCGGTATAGAATCCTGTACAAACTGTACCATGCTTTGTACATATTGATCCATATAGTCGTAAGATGTACCTTCTACGGCTGATAGCTGTAAACGGAACTGATTACGGTCTTCCATAGGAGCAAGCTCTGATTGCATATTCGTTCCTATAAAATAGGTTGATGCAAGACACAACAAGATGATGAGAATCGATACCCAGCGCACCCGCATAAACGATTCGAGTATGCGCCTGTATCCATTCTCCATACTGCTGAAGAAAGGCTCTGTTACGCGGTAAAACCACGAGTGTGAATGCTTGGTGCGTGTAAGCTTTACACTGAGCACAGGTGTAAGCGTAAGTGATACAAAGCATGAAACCAACACGGCACTTGCTACTACAATTCCGAACTCGCGGAACAAGCGCCCCACAAATCCCTGCAGAAAGAGTATAGGAAGAAATACAACTGCGAGCGTGATGGAAGTAGAAATTACCGCGAAGAAAATTTCGGTTGAGCCTTCTTTTGCTGCCTGGTACTTATTCATACCCTGCTCTAATTTCTTGTATATATTTTCGGTCACCACAATACCATCATCCACAACAAGACCAGTGGCAAGCACAATGCCGAGCATGGTGAGTACATTGACGGAGAACCCGCAGAGATACATAATGAAAAATGTAGCAATCAGCGAAACCGGTATATCAATGAGCGGGCGAATGGCAATAATAAAATCACGGAAGAACAAGTAGATAATTAACACCACAAGCAGGAAGGAGATGATTAGTGTTTCCTCCACTTCTGATATTGAGCGTTTGATGAATACCGTCTGGTCGAGCGCGATATTCAGTTTGATATCTTCCGGTACTTCTTTTTTGATCTGCTCCAGTCGTTTGTAAAATTCATCAGAGATCTCTACATAGTTGGCACCAGGAAGAGGTACAAGTGCAAGGCCTACCATGGGCACATTACTTTCGCGCAGAATAGACTCTTCATTTTCCGGACCCAGCACAGCCTGTCCTATATCTTTCAATCGAATATCACCTTGTGCTGTAGACTTGATAATAACATTAGCAAAATCTTCTTCCGTATATAATTTACCGAAGGTTCGCACGGTAAGTTCGGTTGCATCGCCGGCAATTTTACCGGAAGGTAATTCTACATTCTCTTTGTTCAATGCTGTCTGTACATCGAGCGGTGTCAAGCTATAGGCACTGAGCTTTCCAGGGTCGAGCCATATACGCATGGCATATCGCTTTTCTCCCCATATCTGTATACTGCTTACACCCGGTATAGTTTGCAGGCGCTCTACCAATACATTGTTAGCATACTCCGTTAACTGTAATGAATTTTTACTGTTGCTCTGCACCGTCATCGAGATGATGGCATCGGAGTTCGCATCGGCTTTGGATACTACCGGTGGATTTGTAAGATCTTGCGGCAGTGAGCGCACAGCCTGCGATACTTTATCACGCACATCGTTGGTAGCAGCTTCGAGGTCTACACCCAACTCAAACTCAATGTTGATGTTACTGTTGCCAACACTGGAAGAAGACGTAATATTTTTTATACCGGCTATACCATTGATGGATTTCTCCAACGGTTCTGTGATTTGTGATTCAATGATATCTGCATTGGCTCCTGAGTAAGTGGTACGCACGTTTACTACGGGCGGATCGATAGCAGGATAATCGCGGATGCCCAGGAAATTAAAACCTATAACTCCGAACAGCACCAGGATAATGTTCATCACAAATGCCAATACGGGTCTTCGTAAACTTACTTCCGATATATTCATACGCGTTCGCTTATAAGGTACTTACCTTCGTTACCTTAACTTTAGAGTTGGGACGAATAGCCATCAATCCCGAGGTGATAATAGTATCACCAGGCTTCAATCCGTTTACTATCTGCACATAGGCAGAATCGCGGATACCGGTTTCTACTGTCGTAAATGATACGCTGTCTTTGTGCAGCAGTATAACTTGTTTATCGCGTGCTGTAGGAATGATTGCCTGAGTAGGCACAAGGAGTGCACGATTGTTCTGGCCCAGTTGCAAATTTACTTTTGCAAATACACCCGGCACCAATTCGGGATGACGCTCATTTACTACGGCTCTTATTTTGAGCGTACGTGTATTCTGGTCTACACTGCTCTCGGTAGCCAGCACAGTTGCTTTATGCGATTGCCCACCTCCGGCATCAATCTTGAAGCTTACCGTATATCCTTTCTGTAAATCTTTCGCATATTTTTCAGGAACAGAAAATTCCAGTTTCAATTGATCTACCTGGCGTATAGTAGTAACAACATCGGTAGGAGCTATATATGAACCGAGGCTCACGTTACGCAACCCCAGCTTGCCCGTATAGGGTGCACGAATTTCTGTTTTGGATATAGCAATTTGTGTTGACTCTATATCTGCTTTCAGGTTCTCAACATCCAATGCAGCAAGATCATAATCCTGCTGACTGATACCATTAATCTTTACGAGCTCGCGATTTCTTTCTTCGGTTTTCTCTTTGATCTGAAGCTGTACCTGCAACTTCTTTAACTGCGCCTGCAAGTCCTGGTCAAACAGTTTTACCAGCAATGTGCCTTTCTGTACAACAGCACCTTCATTGATGTTAAGTGATACTATACGGCCACCTACTTCGGCACGCAGTTGAGTTTCTTCAAAGGGCAACAGCGAGCCTGGAACTTCTATCTTTTCACTAACCGAGCTTTGTGCTACACGAAATCCATCGGCCACTATAGGGCCTTGCACGCGCGGACGGCCTGCTGTTTGATTTTCTTTCTTGGATTTGCAGGATGACACCGCCAGTGCAGAAACACAAACAAATACTACGAGACTATATCTATACATTCTATACATGAAAATCAAATAGGTAGCTATACTTTAACGCCTGCTGTTTCGATCTGGTTCAGGAAAGATCGGAGGCTTACTGTCACTTCTTCGCTTGAAAGCGATTGTGGAGCGAGAGTACTTGTGGGATGATAAGGGAAGAATCATCATTGTAAATGATGGCATCCGCCCGTTGTAATTTTTCCTCTTCGGACATTTGCTTTTGCATGATCTCTTTCACCTGCTCTTCGGTTCTGCCATCGCGATGTACCACTCTTTTCACGCGCACATCCTGTGGAGCATGCACAACAATTATCTTGTCCAACCCCCGGTAAGAACCCGACTCAAACAACAAGGCAGCTTCCTTCAAAACGTATGCCTTGTCGCTGTGGCTCTCTACCCAACAGGCATAATCTTGCGCTACACATGGATGCACAAGCTTATTCAATACATCCAGCTTCTCCTGATTGCTGAAAACAACCTCACCAAGGTATTTACGGTTAAGTGTTCCATCGCTTAGGTAAGACAAATCACCGAATTCTTTCTTTATCTGTGATACGAGATTTCCATCGGTGGTCATTAGTTCTTTCGCATGGCTGTCAGCATCATATACAGGTATGCCGAGGCATGCGAAAATTTTACACACCAATGTTTTACCAGATCCTATTCCTCCGGTAATACCAATTTGCAGTGGTTTACTCACAGATTAAAATTTAACAAATACAGAATCTACCTGAATCACCCGGGAGTATGGAGGCAACCCCTGTAAAACAGGTTGTACCCGCTTAACACCACGCGAGAAATTCTTTAGATCAACAACTGCTTTCAGCGAATCGCGATGGTAACTGCTAATATAGCGTTGCGGTATTGCGAAGGTACAGGGAAGTTCTCGCAGCGCGAGTGAAGGACGCGCGCCTTTCGGCAAATTTAGCAGCACGAGTTTTACAGAGTCGGTGATTTCCCGCAGTTGATCTACATCAAAGCTTACGCGTACTGTAGGAGGGTTTCGTTTGATAAGTTCATCATTCAAAAACTTTACCTCCAGGTCGTTTTGAAAAGTCTCGTCAATATTACGTTGCTGAATCTTGATATAAACCGGTTCGGATATACTCTTTACAAGATTCCATGGCCCTTCTATATATATACTATCCGGTTCTACTGTAGCATCGCTCGTCATTACATAACCCTTCCTGAAGAGTATAGAAGGCGTGTCAACAGTAAGCGATATCCACCGCCTGCCTTTCGGTTCAATAGCAACATGCAACGTATCCGTTAATACAAAATTTATTTCCAGTCGTTCTACCTGATTGGCAAATAATGCAGGCAGTGTGGTGCCCACTATTTTCCGAACATCAACCGGTCGCTCCAGCGGGATAATCAGAGGCGGCACTTTAACGCCCAGGCTTCTGCGAAACAGATCCCATCCCATGCCTGTTACATTGATGCGCACAACTTGTGGCAACGGGCGAACGGCTATATAATTTTCCTGGTCGTAATCAAACTTGATGGGGAATGAAATGTTGGTGGTATAATTTTTATTCAAGGCATTAAAAAACCAGAAGACCGTAGCTGCAAATAAACACAGCGCCACGGCCTTCCAGTTTTTTCTGTTGAAGCGCAACAGGTTGAATATTGAATTAATCACACTCATTCGCGTTGGCACCTTGGTGTATATATACGCTGCTGATACGTACTATGATGTAAATACCAGTCAACGTATATGTACAAACGTGTTATCATTTTTTGGTTGCTGTTGCAGCCTTGGTTGCTTCCATAGAAATAGCAGATTTATTAAAGCGGATACGGCCGCCTTTCTCTACTTCCAGAATAAACGTATCACCTTCCAATTCTGCTACGATACCATGCGCTCCGCCAATGGTAACTACGGCATCTCCACGCTTAATCTCTTCCGTAAACTTTTTCTGCTCCTTTGCCTTTTTTTGCTGAGGACGAATCATGAAGAAATAGAAAATTACAATGATGGCTCCGAAAACAATGAACTGAAGAGGATTACCGCCGGTTTGGGCTTGTAACAAGATTGAATACATAATTTGGTTTTTTAAGGCCTCAAAGTTATCCTAATTACTACAAACATACCAACGTTGTTTGAGGTTTTGACCTCTGAAAACCTTATGCCGGCCACCGGTTTCAGAGTTGTAAGGCGGCTAAAATGATTCATTGGCCTGACTGATACATTATCTCCCCAGATGCAGGTGATCATTACAACTTTTCCCGGCATGTTGGTGCTGGCCACATTATAAGATTTGTATTATCGTTTACTTTTGCCATCCACAAACCCAAAGTCTATAAAAGGGTACTCGTCTTCAGAAGGCATGGATGTGCTGTAAAAAAGTAGGTGTACCACCTCCGGGAAAATGTTTTTTCCTCTTCAACTCGAACACAAATCCACACTGTCCAGCCGCGTTATCGCGAAAGCTATATGCCCATGATTTTGTCTTTACGCACGGGCACCGGTCATGTAGACGGAAAAGAGAACTGGATAAAGGATGTTGAAATCCTGTCAAAAAATTTACTTCGCGCGAACACGACTCCACAAAGGTAGAATTACACCAAGATATAGCCATCGTTACATGAAATCTCCTCCATTACTCGTAACGATGCTGATAAAAATGCAAAGTATGGAATACGCTGTGTGAGGGTATATGCTTACGAAATAAAAACTGGCAACTGATCTCTCACCGCACAGTAAAAGAGTGTCACTTCAATTAAAGCTACTCTACATATAGCACCAGTCCCTTCAGATATTCCCCTTCCGGATGAAAGATGGAAACCGGATGATCTGCCGGTTGCGAAAGATGATGCAGCACTTTGATCTGTCGCCCCGCTTGTATGGCTGCAGATACCACCGTATCATAAAACAACTGCCGATCTACAACCTGCGAACACGAAAAGGTAAAAATTACACCTCCGGGCTTTATTGTTTTCATAGCCTCTGTATTCAGACGCTGATAACCTTTTACAGCCTGATGGCGGGCATCACGATGCTTGGCAAATGCCGGAGGGTCGAGTATAATTACATCGTAAACATCCTGCTTGTCTTTCAGAAAATCGAAGGTATCTTCAGCGAAGCATGTATGCAACTCGGGATCAAATCCGTTGAGCGCAATATTTTTGCGTGTCAGGTTAATGGCTTTTTCAGAAGCATCAACGGAGTGGACAAGTGCTGCGCCGGTTCCCAAAGCATATATGGAAAAACCCCCGGTATAGCAGAAAGTGTTGAGTACCTTCTTTCCTTTCGAGAAATCGCCCAGTAATTTTCTGTTCTCACGTTGATCGAGAAAAAATCCAGTCTTCTGCCCTTCTTCCCAATCGATGAGAAACTTGTTATCGTTCTCTAACACAACATGTGGTACACTTCCCATGCCATACAGGTATTCATCCTGCAAAACATCACGAAGCTTACCCGGTAATGTTCCCTGACTTTTATAGTATATACAGCGTAAAGAATCGCCCAATACATTTTGCAATGCAGAAGCTATATCTTTTCTATCGAGGTGCATGCCCGCATCGTGTGCCTGCATTACAACAGCACCATCGTAATAGTCAATGATCAATCCCGGAAGTCCATCGCCTTCACCATGTATGAGGCGGAAAGCATTGGTAGCCGTTGTTGGCAAGCCTGCACTCTGTCGTACCGTAAGAGCCTTTGATAGCTTCTGCTCCCAGAAATTTTCAGCAGGTATAATCGGGCCGAACGTTAACATGCGAACAGCAATACTTCCATTCTGATAATGTCCGAATCCCAATATTTTATTTTTAAAATTCAAGACCTCCACCCAGCAGCCATCTGTAAGTTCGCCCTCTATCTTTTGAATAGCGCCCGAGAAAATCCAGGGATGAAAGCGCTCTATAGAATGTTCCTTTCCTTTTTTGAGTGTAATCCTTCCTGCAATAACCATAGTATCGTTTATCGTGACGCAAAAGTATAAACAAAATGTGAGGTATACAGAATATACTTTAGCAGTCCTCTCAGACTATGATGCGTTCTGCCACCGCCAGGAACTTCTCATTCCTGCCAGAGAAACCTATCAAAAACTTATCACCACCATCTTTAAGCCCTGTCTTCCTCTTTAATTCTTCTGGCGACAAGGGGTAATTTCTCGTCACCACATTTGCTTTGCCATGGGGGAAATATGGGAGCATTTCTTTCTTGTCACTCTTCACAAAAGCCAGTATTTTAAAAATCTTCCCGGGGAAATCAGGAATCAACTCCATGCTGGTATACAAATGCGTGCTGGGGTGAATTTTTGAAACGCAATATTGTTGAGCAACTATTTTAAAAGCACCGGCTTTGAGCAACGAGGCATTAGGCTCGTACAGATATTCTTCAGGAGAAGTATAGTTTGGAGAAGCACTTTGTTCTTGCAAAAAGGTAAACGGAAACTCGTGTGTTTGTGCTGAGATCAAATTGACCGCTATAATTTTAGGATCGATTGTAACATGCTGCGTACATAAAAACAGCAACTCTTTACATTCATTTGCAACCGATAAAACAAATACTTTCTTAACGGTTTTTAATTCTTTCAATGCCTGGTGTATATCCAATAACGGCGATGTTTTGATTAACAGGTAATTTGTTTTACCTAATATCATATCCTGCAATGCAATAACATCCGGTTCGCAATCACTCAATTTAAAAACTTTTTGCCCTTTCAGTCTCCGTGAAGGATCTATATAAACCAAGTCGGCACGTTCCATCGCTTGAAGAAATTTTTCAGCATGGGTGTTGTGATGATGGATATTTTCAGCACCAAGCATCGTATGATTATGCTTCGCTATATCCAGAAGAGAAGCATGTGACTCTACATAATGCACCCGCTGAAAGTATCTGCTTAGAAAATAAGAATCGATGCCAAAACCTCCTGTGAGATCTACCATTGTTCCGGCAGGAATATTTTCTTGCTTAGCAATCTTGGCCTTATATATCGCTGTCCGCTCAGATGAGCTTTGTTCAAGATTTATTCCGGGAGGATATACTATACCTGCGGCGGCATAAAAGGCAGGAAGCTTTTCTTTTGCTTTTCTGCGTCCTGCTATTTGCTCAGCAATTCTGGCAGAAGATACGCCTTCAATGTTTCTATATTTTAATACGAGATCGCGCTCATCATCATTGGCATGCTGATGGATAAATTGTTGTACGCGTTCTTGAAGAAGCTCGCTGATCACAGTTTTAATTTGCTTTCCTGAAAGTAAATTTAACCGTTTTTGAACTCGTTACTAAGAGCAGCTTTTTGCTTACGATAAATGAAGATATTGCGCACGTATACAAATATACCCATGCCCTGCGCCACCAGCAGCACCGGATCTATGCGATAAGAGGCGTAGATCAGTATAAGCACGGATGCAAGGGTGCTTATTATCCAAAAGCCTAAAGGCAATAAAGATGTCTTATGTTTCTCGGAATAATACCATTGATGTACAAACCGGAGATTGAGCATAAGCTGGCCAATAGCGCCCATAACAATAACAGGATTAGTAAAGTCACTGTTTGAAAATATACTGGCCATCTTTTCATTGGCACCCACCACAATCCATGCAAACGTAACGACTGGCAAGACCAGAAGGATTATTCGAATTACGAATGGAATTTTTGCCCAATCGTGCTTCAATTGCAAGTTTCGGATGTATATAAAATACGAAAGTGTTTGGCCCAGAATGATCACTATATCGTTGCGAACAACGCCATATATAAGGAACAGAAAAGACGCGAGCAGGCTCAATTGCCAAAAAATTGTAGGCGATGCAACTTTTCCCTGCTTCTCGGAATGGAATAATTGTACTACGAGGCGTGCACCAAATAACGACTGGGCAAAAAAGCCTAGTCCGTAAATCCAATATTGCTGAATGAACTCCATGATTTTGCAAAAGAAAAGCAACAAAAAGAAATGAGTGTTGCCTTAAGATTAAAAAAGCCTGATCAATATTCTGACCAGGCCTTTCAGTAAAGTTTATGTTGATTAGAGCGTGCGCTTTACTTCGCGCTGCTCGTAGCTTTCAATTACATCGCCCGTCTCAATGTTGTTGAAACCATCGATGCCTATACCGCAGTCGAAACCAGATCTCACCTCGCTCGCATCATCTTTATGACGCTTGAGTGATCCAAGTTTACCAGCGTATATCACAATACCATCGCGGATCAAACGAATCGGATTCGAACGTTTTATCGATCCATCGGTAACCATACATCCGGCAATTGTACCAATTTTCGAAATCTTGAATGTTTCGCGCACTTCTGCGTTACCTACAATCACTTCTTCAGTTTCAGGCGCCAACATACCTTCCATCGCAGCCTTCACATCGTTGATTGCATCGTAGATGATTGAGTAGAGACGAATTTCGATCTCTTCATTCTCTGCTACGCGTTTCGCCGAATTGGAAGGACGCACCTGGAAGCCAAGTATAATGGCATCAGATGCAGATGCCAGCAATACATCGGACTCCGATATCTGCCCTACGCCACGGTGTATAATGGCCACTTGAATTTCAGGAGTAGAAAGTTTCAACAATGAATCTGACAATGCTTCTACCGATCCATCCACGTCACCTTTCACAATCACATTCAATTGCTTGAAGCTTCCGATCGCTAGACGTCTTCCGATCTCATCCAGTGTAATATGTTTTTTGGTGCGTATACTTTGCTCACGCAACAACTGACTTCTCTTTCCAGCAAGTTCACGTGCCTCACGATCTGATTCCATCACGCTAAACTTCTCACCTGCCTGTGGCGCTCCGTCAAGACCCAACAACACTACCGGAGTAGATGGCCCTGCTTCTGTTACTTTTTTACCGGTGTCGTCAAACATCGCTTTCACGCGACCGTAATGTGCTCCCGCCAATACTATATCTCCGATCTTCAACGTACCAGTCTGTACCATCACAGTGGCTACATATCCGCGACCCTTATCGAGTGACGCTTCAATAATTGATCCTGTTGCATTCCTGTCAGGATTTGCTTTCAGGTTGAGAAGTTCTGCTTCGAGCAATACTTTTTCGAGCAGATCATCTATACCTTTTCCGGATTTAGCAGAGATCTCCTGGCTTTGATATTTACCACCCCACTCTTCTACAAGGATATTGATTTTAGAAAGCGATTCGCGAATCTTATCCGGATTTGCACTCGGCTTATCAATCTTGTTGATGGCGATAACGATCGGTACACCGGCCACCTGTGCGTGATTGATCGCTTCTTTTGTTTGTGGCATCACGTCATCGTCGGCTGCTACCACAATGATGGCTATATCGGTAAGTTTAGCACCACGCGCACGCATCGCGGTAAACGCTTCGTGACCGGGTGTATCGAGGAATGCAATCTTGTTACCACTCTTCGTAGTTACATCATACGCTCCGATGTGCTGTGTTATACCACCTGCTTCTGATGCTGTAACTTTTGTATTACGGATGTAGTCAAGCAACGAAGTTTTACCGTGGTCAACGTGACCCATAATCGTAACGATTGGCGCACGCGGTTGCATATCTTCTTCGCTGTCTTGATCTGCTTCTACCTCCAGCTCTTCTTCGGCAGAAGTGAACTGAACATTGTATCCGAACTCATCGGCTATAACGGTGATTGCTTCTGCATCAAGTCGCTGGTTGATCGAAACAAACATACCCAGACTCAGACATGTCGAAATTACCTCGTTGACAGAAACATCCATCAGTGACGCAAGGTCATTGGCAGAAATAAATTCTGTTACACGCAATGTTTTGGATGCTTCTTGTTCCTGAAGCATTTGTTGTTCCTGCGCTTCAGAGTTAGCCTGTCGCTTCTCTCTTCTGTACTTCGATCCGCTGGTCTTTTTACCACCACCACTCAGTTTTGCAAGTGTAGCGCGTATTTGATCCTGGATCTCCTTTTCAGTAGGCTCTTCTTTCTGAACTCGCGGCGGATGTTGATGAGGTCCTTTACCCCGTTGTTGTTGATGTGGGCGCTGTTGATTAGGGCGATGGTGATGCTGACCTTGTCCCTGACCCTGGCCTTGTTGCTGACCACCCTGGCCACCTTGCTGTTGATCATCGGCTGTAGGAATGCGTTTGCGTGGACGCTTACCTTTCCGATCATCTTTTGTATCAGATGATGCTACCGGTGAATCTTTCTTCTTATCAACCGGGAGCTCGATCTTATCAACAACTTTTAAACCTTTCAACCGGTCTGCTCTCGCTTTGATAAGCTCAAGTTCAGGCTCAGCTGGTTTTTCTGCTACAGGTTGCTCAACAACTTTTGGGGTAACTACCGGAGGTTGTTCTACAACTTTAGGTGTTTCTTTTACAACCTCTTTAACAGGTTCCTTCGTCTCCTTAACCTCTATTACCTCTTTTACTTCGTTAACCTCTTTCTTCTCGGCAACGGGTTGTTTTTCAACAACAGGTTTTTCAACTACCGGGATTGGTTCTTCTTCAGCTTTAATAGCCGGTTTTTTCTCAAGATCAATTTTACCTAATACCTTGATACCTTCAAGCTTCGGCTTTTCACGCTCAATCTTGTCGGGCTTGGCTTCCTCTTTCGCTTTAACCTCTTTGGAGCCGAGGTTTTTAATCATGATGCGCTCTTCTTCCTCTACACGCTTCTTGGCCAGTTCTTTTTCACTCTCCAACACAAGATTGTCTGCATGCTTGGCTCCGATGTGAAGACCGGAAGCCTCCAGTTTGTCGGTTGCAGAAGAGGCAAACTCTTTCGACAAAAGGTTGAATTGCTCAGGCGTGAGTTTAGCATTGGGGTTGTTCTCAACCTCAAAACCCTTTTTCGCCAGAAAGTCCAAAATGGTGTTGTGCCCCACATTGAGCTTCCTTGCTGCCTGACTCAACCTGATCAACTTTTCTTCTGCCATATTCAAATATGCCTGTTTTTTAAGGACTTTAAAATTCAAATGCGCCCAGTTGCGCAATTTAACTTATTGTTCACAGTTCATCGCTCACTATTAAGGATTCATTATAAAACCCAAATCTCAAACGATTTATTCGAACTCCTTCTTCAGGATGTTCAATACACCTTCTACAGTTTCTTCTTCGAGGTCTGTTCTTCTTACCAGTTCATCTTTGGAAAGCGCCAGTACACTCTTCGCTGTATCAAGACCAATACGATTCAACTCATCAATTACCCAGCTTTCAATCTCATCTGAGAATTCATCCAGGTCAACATCTTCTTCTACCTGACCTTCGGCAAGTTCGCGGAACACGTCTATTTCATAACCCACCAGGCGGCTGGCCAGTTTAATATTCAAACCTCCTTTACCAATTGCCAGAGATACTTGGTCGGGCTTCAGATATACTGATGCGCGTCCATTCTCTTTATCCACTTTAATGGAGGTAATTTTTGCAGGACTCAACGCACGCTGGATATATAGTTCCAGGTTTTCAGTATAATTTATAACATCTATATTTTCATTCTGCAGTTCACGAACAATAGCGTGAATGCGCGATCCTTTCATACCAACGCAAGCACCCACCGGATCAATCCTGTCATCGTAAGATTCTACAGCAACTTTAGCACGCTCACCTGGCTCACGAACAACTTTTTTGATGGTGATCAGCCCATCGTACACTTCCGGTACTTCCTGCTCGAACAAGCGTTCCAGAAATACAGGTGATGTACGGGAAAGAATGATCTTCGGATTACCATTTACCATCTCCACCTTGTGAACAATTGCTCTTACGTTCTCGCCTTTACGGTAGCGATCCTTTTGAATCTGCTCACTGCGTGGAATGGCAATCTCATTTCCTTCTGCGTCAGTCAATAAAACTTCCTTACTCAGCACCTGGTATACTTCGCCGGCTATGATTTCGCCTACCAGATCTTTATACTTCTGGAAAAGTATATCTTTCTCCAGGTCTTTTACTTTTTGAATCAGCGTTTGTCTCGCTGTTGTTACAGCTCTGCGACCAAAATCTTCGATGTAAATCTGTTCAGATACTTCTTCACCTACTTCGAAATCAGGTTCTATTTTGCGCGCTTCCGACAAACTTATTTTGTCGAAATCCCAAATGTCTTCGGAGTCATCATCAACAATCTCGCGGAAGCGATAGATTTCAAGATCGCCTTTATCCGCATTGATAATCACATCGAAGTTTTCATCCGACTCATATCTCTTCCGGATCATGTTTTTGAAAACATCTTCCAGAATCCGGATCATCGTAGGCCGGTCGATGTTCTTTTGTTTTGCAAATTCAGCAAATGACTGAATCAATTCATGTGCATCCATGGTTCGTCTTATTTAAAACTTACTAACACAAAAGCTTTTTCTATGTCTGTAAATGGGATTTCAATTGCTTTTACTTCTTTCCTTTTGCCGGAACCTGTTTCCTGTTCTAACACAATCTTCTCATCGGTCACACCTGTAAGCTTTCCTTCCTCCTGCTTCTCTCTGGTCTTCACCCTCAGCCTGCGTCCGATATTTTTATGATACTGGCGCGTCAACTTCAATGGATGATCCAGTCCCGGGGTTGATACTTCCAGTGTATAGCTTTCTTCAAGCCATGTTACTTCATCCAACTGCTTGGACAACGCGCGACTCAGGTCTGCGCATTCATCGATGCTTATGCCTTTGTCGCTATCCAGCAATACCAATATTTTTCGAGGACCTTGCTTTGACGAAACGATAACATCGACAATAAACTGACTTTGATCAACCAGTGCCAACTCCGCTATGCGTTTTATCTCTGCTGCTATATCCATTGAAAAAAATTCTATAAACAAAGAGGGGACGTTGGTCCCCTCTTAAAGAATACTCAGAAACTTTCGCAAAAGTATACCTTTTTTACATTAATGCCAAACTTTACAGTATTTGTCAGGATTCCGAGAGGGTTTCAAACTCCTGCAAAAGGTTTTTTCGCGCCTTATCCTCAAAGCGGGAAAAGAACTGTTCTGTTTTAAAGATCCTTTCCATTGAAAGAAAATGCTGCAAAACTTTCTTCCTTCCCGGTTTATAAAGCAAATCCGGATAGAAGGAATATTCTTTTCGAATATTTCGCGCGTACTGGCCGTACACATCCCAATCTGATCCGAGTACAGAAAGATCTGAATCTGTGAAAAGATTCGCATCGCTGTCTTCACTTACTGCGTGGCTCTTGGTTGCCAATATCTGTGCAACGCATCGATCAATCCGTTGGCCGGGAAAAGAAATTGTTCTTAATTGTTCTGCCGCGAAGGCTGCGCTTTTCTCTTCATTATCCTTATTGAGTGTATTGTAGATAATGTCGTGATAGGCGATGGAGAATAAAATACAATCCCAATCCTCAATACAATCGCGAAGCAACCAAAGTTCCGTTACCAGACTTTCAAGATGTGCCAACGTGTGATAGTAGCGCTTCTTCGATGTGTAGTGCTTCTCAATTTCTGACCAGAGCTTTGCAGCCACGCGCTGATCATGACAATAGCGCATAACAGCTTCTTCAAAATATTGAGCGAGCATGAACGAGTATATCAGATATATTCCGGCAGATTCTTCAGGTAAACACCATAACCACTTTTTTCAAGCGGCTTGGCCAGTGTCAGTAACTGGTCTTTAGAGATGAAACCCTGTCTGAAAGCAATCTCCTCAATACATCCTATTTTTAATCCCTGGCGTTGCTCTATGGTTTGAACAAAGTTAGCAGCTTGCATCAGCGAGTCGAATGTACCCGTATCCAGCCATGCCGTGCCGCGGCTCATGGGCGCTACAGTAAGTTTGCCTTGTTTCAGGTAGATGTTGTTTACATCGGTTATCTCCAGTTCCCCACGCGGGCTCGGCTTCAGTTCTTTTGAAATTTTTACAACCTCATTATCATAAAAATATAGTCCGGGCACTGCGTAGTTTGACTTTGGTTTAGCAGGTTTTTCTTCAATGGAAATGGCCTTTTTGTTTGCGTCAAACTCAACTACACCATAGCGTTCCGGGTCCATAACGTGGTAAGCGAACACTACACCTCCGTCCGGATTCACATTCGACTGCAATAACTTTTGCATGCCTGATCCATAGAAAATATTATCGCCCAGAATAAGAGCCACTTTATCGTTACCAATAAATTTCTCTCCAATAATAAAAGCCTGTGCAAGTCCTTCCGGTTTAGGTTGCACTTCATAGCTAAATGAACAACCAAGGCTCTTCCCATCGCCCAATAATTTTTGGAACATGGGCATATCGTGCGGTGTGGCGATTATCAGAATTTCACGAATGCCTGCCATCATCAACACCGAAAGCGGATAGTATATCATCGGCTTGTCATACAACGGCATGAGTTGCTTGCTAACCGCAATGGTTAATGGATACAGGCGTGTGCCGGAGCCACCGGCTAAAATTATACCTTTCATGTTTTCGCTACGTGTTTAAGTTGATGCTAAAAACAAATACAACTGGTTTGAGAGAGAAGAATATAACTCCCTCTGTTATCTCTCCTGATACATGCTGTTGTAATACTTCAGGTATTCGCCCGAAGTAACGTTGTTAAGCCATGTAGTATTGGCCAGATACCAGTCAACAGTTTTCTCAAGGCCAATCTCGAATGTTACTTCCGGACGCCAGCCGGTTTCGCTGATCAGTTTAGATGCATCAATAGCATAGCGCAGGTCATGGCCCGGGCGATCCTTCACATGTGTTATCAGCTTGGCTGACGTGCCTTCTGCCCGGTTGAGCTTCTTATCCATGATGTGGCAAAGCAGATTCACCAGATCTATATTCTTCCACTCGTTATTACCGCCAATGTTATATACTTCTCCTGGTTTACCCTTGTGGAAAATAGTATCGATAGCACGCGCATGGTCTTCAACAAATAACCAGTCGCGAATGTTTTCTCCCTTGCCGTATACGGGCAGTGGTTTATTGTTAATGATGTTGTTAATCATCAACGGAATCAATTTCTCAGGGAAATGAAAAGGTCCATAGTTATTGGAACAACGGCTTATCATTGTTGGCAGTGCGAAACTATTGTGATAGGCACTTACAAAGTGATCGCTGCTGGCCTTTGATGCTGAGTAAGGAGAGCGTGGATCGATGGGAGTTTCTTCTGTGAAGAAGCCACCATGTTCTGCAGATCCATATACCTCATCCGTTGAGATGTGGTAGAACCGTTTGTTCTCAAAGTTTCCTTGCCAGGCTGTTTGAGCGGCACGTAACAAGTTTAGCGTACCAATGATGTTGGTGTTTGCAAACTCCGTAGGATTGTGAAGCGAACGATCTACATGCGATTCTGCCGCAAGGTGTACTACACCATCAATCTCATACTTGCTAAATACCGAGTTGAGAAATTCTATATCCAGAATATCGCCACGCTCAAAATTGTAGTTCGGTTTTTTCTCTACATCCTTGAGGTTCTCCAGATTGCCTGCGTACGTAAGTTTGTCGAGGTTGACAATAGTATATGCGGGATACTTGTTCACAAAAAGTCGAACCACATGGGAGCCTATAAAGCCTGCTCCGCCAGTAATAAGTATTTTTTTTGCAGCCATAATTGATAGATTAGCGGATGAACTTTTCGAAATTTTTATGATCTCGCTGATATAATACTTCCTGCGGTAACGACCTGAAATATTCGTAGGTTATTTTCAAACCTTCGGAGCGCGGTACTTTTGCTTCCCATCCAAGAATTTCTCTTGCTTTGGTTGTATTTGGCTGACGTTGCTTGGGATCGTCCTGTGGAAGGGGTTTGTATACCACTTTTTGTTTTGTACCGGTAAGTTTCACGATTTCTTCAGCAAATTCCCGGATGGTGATCTCATCAGGGTTGCCAATGTTTACAGGCAAATGATAATCTGACATGAGTAATCTGAAAATACCATCCACCTGATCGTCTACATAACAGAATGAACGGGTTTGCGAACCATCACCGAAAACGGTAAGGTCTTCACCTCGTAAAGCCTGTCCGATAAAAGCAGGAAGTACGCGTCCATCGTTCAGTCGCATACGAGGGCCATACGTGTTAAATATTCTAACAATGCGCGTCTCCAGTCCATGATAAGTATGATAGGCCATGGTGATGGCTTCCTGAAAACGTTTAGCCTCATCGTAAACGCCACGTGGACCAATAGGGTTTACGTTGCCATAGTACTCTTCCACCTGAGGATGAACGAGGGGATCGCCATATATTTCAGATGTAGAAGCTACCAGTATGCGTGCTTTTTTTACACGGGCCAATCCAAGCAGATTGTGTGTACCCAATGATCCCACTTTCAAAGTCTGAATAGGAATTTTGAGATAATCTATCGGACTTGCCGGCGAAGCAAAATGAAGTATATATTTTAGTTCGCCCGGCACATGCACGAATGAAGAAACATCGTGGTGATAGAATTCAAAATCAGGATGCTTGAAAAGATGCTCGATGTTGCGCAGATCACCCGTTATCAGGTTATCCATAGCAATAACGCTGTAGCCTTCTTTAATAAATCTGTCGCAGAGGTGAGAGCCTAAAAAGCCGGCTCCGCCTGTAATCAATATTCTTTCCTTAGCCATTGACCACCTCTCTTCCTATGCTATAATAAGTATATCCCATTTCTTTCATTACAGATAGATCATAAAGATTTCTTCCATCAAAGATTACTTTTGCTTTTACTACAGAAGAAAGTCTTTCAAAATCAGGCGTGCGGAACTCCGGCCATTCCGTTGCAATGAAAATTGCATCAGCTCCTTCAGCAGCTTCGTAAGGCGTAGAGAAGTAATGGATTTTGTCTCCCAAAATTCTCTTAACATTTTCAATAGCTTCGGGATCGTGTGCCTGAATTTTCACGCCCTCACTAAGCAACGCTTCAATGTTATAAAGTGATGGCGCTTCTCGAATGTCATCGGTGTGTGGCTTAAAAGACAGACCCCAAAAAGCGATAGTCTTGCCTTTAAGATTTCCTTTAAAATATTCTTTGATTTTCTGGATGAGTCTTGTTTTCTGATCGGCGTTTACATCCATTACTGCATTCAGTATTCTGAAATCATATTTAACATCAGAAGCAGATTTGGCTAGTGCCTGTACATCTTTCGGGAAGCAGCTACCACCATACCCGATTCCTGGAAACAAGAATCGTTTTCCGATTCGGTTATCAGTACCAACACCCTTGCGAACTGCATCTACATCCGCACCCACTAATTCGCAGAGATTGGCAATCTCATTCATGAATGTAATTTTCGTTGCCAGGAAAGAGTTAGCCGCATACTTTGTAAGCTCTGCAGAACGCTCATCCATAAAGATGATCGGATTACCCTGGCGAACATAGGGTGCATACAACGTCTCCATGATCTTGCGGGCACGAGGAGAAGTTGTTCCGATCACCACACGATCAGGCTTCATAAAATCTTCCACCGCTACACCTTCTCTGAGGAACTCGGGATTGGATACTACATCAAAGTCTACTTTGGCATTTGTTGCGATTTTCTCTCTTACCTTATCAGCAGTACCTACAGGTACAGTACTCTTGTCAATGATCACGGTGTACTCAGACAACAATGGACCGAGATCACTGGCTACTTTTAAAATATACCTGAGATCAGCAGAGCCGTCTTCTCCCGGAGGTGTGGGGAGAGCAAGGAATATAACCTTCGCATCTTTTATTCCTTCCGCAAGATCGGTAGTGAAGAAAAGTCTTTCTTGTTTGATATTTCGTTCGAAGAGTTGTTCAAGACCAGGTTCATAAATGGTGATTTTTCCATTTTGGAGTTTTTTCACCTTTTCCTGGTCAATGTCAACACAGGTTACAGTGTTTCCGGTTTCGGCAAAACATGTTCCGGTTACGAGGCCAACGTAACCTGTACCAACTACAGCTATTTTCATGTATTAAATGGGTTTTTGAACCTGCGAAATTAAGATTTTTAAGCAGATTCAGGCGATTTTCACATTAACAGGGTATAATTTATACCACCAAATTTCAACACAACCTAACATTCGTTTGTTTGTTGACGTATAAACGTCTACCTTTAACGTTTCCAATTAAAATTTTTAAAAATGGAAGTGATCACTGACAGACTGGCTTCAATAAGTTTTGATGAAACTGAAAATCAAAAGATGATTTCGCAGATGGTTCATGACTTTGGTAATAAAGAAATCAGGCCCAACATTATGACGTGGGATGAAAGCCAGGAATTTCCTGTACAACTTTTCAAAAAGATGGGAGCCTTGGGGCTCATGGGAGTGCTTGTACCGGAGGAATTTGGAGGGGCCGGATTTGGTTATCTGGAGTACATAACCGCCATTATTGAGATTGCCCGTATCGATGGTTCGATTGGCTTATCGGTCGCTGCCCATAACTCGCTTTGCACTAACCATATTCTTCAATTTGCATCGCCGGAACAGAAGAAGAAGTATTTACCGAAGTTGGCTTCATGCGAATTTATAGGTGCCTGGGGCCTAACAGAACCTAACACGGGTTCGGATGCCGGTAACATGCGAACAGTTGCGGTAAGAGATGGTGACTACTATATCGTTAATGGAGCGAAGAATTTTATCACCCATGGTAAGTCAGGAGACGTAGCCGTAGTGATTGTAAGGACCGGAGAAGTCGGAGATTCACATGGCATGACCGCTTTTATAATAGAGAAAGGCACCCCAGGTTTTTCGGCCGGTAAAAAAGAGAACAAACTGGGCATGCGGGCATCCGAAACAGCTGAGCTTATATTCTCAGATTGTCGTATACACAAATCCCAGGTTATCGGAAAAGAGGGAGATGGTTTCGTTCAGGCACTGAAAGTGTTGGATGGAGGCCGCATCTCCATCGCAGCACTTAGCGTAGGCATTGCCGTTGGAGCATTCGATGCAGCTCTTAAATACTCACAAGAACGGCAACAGTTTAATAAGCCCATATCAACCTTCCAGGGAATTTCCTTTAAGCTCGCTGACATGGCAACGAAGATTGAAGCAGCTAAATTACTGACACTCAGAGCCGGCGATTTAAAAAACAGAGGCGAAAGCGTAACACGCGAATCTGCCATGGCAAAACTTTATGCGTCTGAAGTTGCCGTAGAGGTTGCCAACGAAGCCGTTCAGATCTTTGGAGGATACGGCTACACCAAAGACTTTCCCGTTGAGAAGTTTTACCGCGATGCTAAACTTTGTACCATTGGTGAAGGCACATCAGAAATTCAAAAATTGGTAATATCAAGGAGCATTTTAAAGTAATGTTGGATAATTCACTGACATTCTGCTATATTTGCAGCCCTAAATAAGAAATATGCTTATCGTTAACGTAAAAGAAAACGAATCAATCGACAAGGCGCTGAAACGTTTCAAAAAGAAGTTTGAAAAAACAGGTATCTTAAAAGAATTGCGTGCCCGCACAGCATTCGAAAAGCCATCTGTTACACGCAGAAACGAAATCATCCGCGCTGCATACCGCGAGCAGCAGAGACTGCAGGACAACAACGCTTAATAGCTAGTTTTCCTTATTAGCAAGATTATTCCTTGTGGACAAACCATGTTTTGTCCACAATAAATTGTCATTTTATCCACATATCCCCTTAAGGTATTTCCTTGAGGGGATTATTTTTTTACATTGCTATTACAAAGCTCAGTCCATGGGCCCCTCAAAATGAAAGGTGTGGATAGCATGGTGGATTCCTTCCTGAAATATCTTCAGTACGAAAAGCGCGTAAGTACCAATACCTTATTGGCCTATCAAAATGACCTTGAGCAGTTTTCTGCTTTTCTGAAGGAGACGTATTCAGATATAATGCCACAATCGGCAGACCACGGAATGATTCGTTCGTGGATAATTAAATTAGTCGAAGAAGGAATCGAACCTTCTTCTGTAAACAGAAAGATTGCCTGCCTTCGTACATTTTATAAATTCCTTTTGCGACAGGAGATTATAAGCAAGGATCCCATGCTGAAAATCAAGGTTCTGAAAACCAAAAAGAGGTTGCCCAGCTTTGTAAAAGAAGGCGACATGGTAAAGATCCTCGACAACTATGAGTTTACGGAAGACCTTGCAGGTTGGCGTAATAAACTTATTCTTGAATTATTCTACGCCACAGGTATGCGCCTCTCTGAGTTATTGAAACTCAAAGATCATGACATTGATCTGAAGGGAAAAACGTTGAAGGTACTTGGTAAAAGAAACAAGGAAAGGGTAATCCCATTTACTCAAAATCTCGTTTCTATTATAGAAGGCTATCGGGAAGTAAGGAACAAGGAAGTAACAAAACAAGATCATGGATTGTTACTGGTTACCGATTCTGGTGAGCCATGCTATCCCATGATGGTTTACAAACTTGTGAAATATCATTTAACACGCTCAACGGTAGAAAAGAAAAGTCCCCATGTACTGCGTCATACCTATGCAACGCACCTGTTAAATAAAGGTGCAGAGATCAACGCCGTAAAAGATTTACTCGGCCATAGCAGTCTCGCTGCAACCCAGGTATATACACACAACTCAATGGAAAAACTCAAAAAGGTTTTTGATCTGGCGCATCCCAAAGCATAAATGATTCTCAACAAAAAATAACAAAGAACGCCCATGAGTATATAACTACATTTTCCGACGAATCGCCTGGCATTGCGAATGCCGGCAACACTGTTTTATTGTTCAACTTTTAAAATTTAACACTATGAAGGTTCAAGTTCATTCCATTCACTTCGATGCTGACAGCAAGCTCATTAACTTTATTCAAAAGAAGCTTGACAAGCTGGACACTTTCTATAATCGCTTGGTGGATGGCGAAGTATTTCTTCGACTTAACAATGAGGGGATTGAAAACAAAACAGTTGAAATCAAATTACGCGTTCCGGGAAACATGCTTTTTGCAACAGAGAAAGCTCGTTCGTTTGAGGCTGCAGCAGATTTAGCTACTGATGCACTTCGTATGCAGCTGGAAAAATTCAAGACAAAAATTCGTAACGGAAGAGTATAGATCCAAATTATAGTAAATAAAAAAGGCTGTCTGAAACGACAGCCTTTTTTATTTACTGCTTCAACTTTTGGGATGAAGTTCATGAATATGTGTATTTGTACGGCCTTCTCTTGCGGGTGCAACACTAATGATGTTTCCTATTGTACGGCTTATTTGAGAATTTAGATCGACTGTCACGATCTATTAGTCACAATCCTGCAACTCTTTCAACCTCTTCTCCCACGATTGCTTTTCCCGCTTTGCCAATGAAAATTCAATTCCGAAGCGTAGCATGACCTTCGGCTTATAGGGGTCGATTCCCCATGCATAATGATAGAAGGTTTGAATATTGCCTCTCAATCGTTTTGATATAGCATGACTTTTACCAATACCGACAAGTGCAACATAGACGTTTTCCCTGTAGTAAGGATCTTTTAAACGAGTATCCCATGGTTTCCACGTAACACGATGTCCTTCTGCCTGAAGAAAGAAACCTTTAAAAGCCTTATACTGAACAATAGTCTTATAGCCATACATACTGCCAAAATCACTAAACTTTAACTTAGAAGGATTCATAGAGAACCTGAACATACCCCCTATACCAGCAGACCAGTTACCGGTAAGTCTGTAATTTACGTTTGGATCAAACTCCAACCAACGGTCGGTGCTATTCAATACCTGTAATGAAAGACCAGGTATAATTCGTTCACGCAGCGGTAAATCCTTTAGGGGGTTAGGGGCATGCTTTGGCAAATTCCGCATATCAGCTACTGAAGAGAATTTATATTTATACTTTGCAATCTTCTTCATAGAACCATCCACAACGCTTTGATTCTGCAAAACGGCATCGTTTGCTACTTCCTTCGCTTTTTCTGCAAGCTCTGCTTCCATACGCTTTTCATTTTTATACTGTTCAATTGCCTTTTTATAGGCTTCAACTTCTTCATCTGTAAATCCTTTGACTTGTTGAAGTGCCTTCATTTCATCAAGCTCCTGCATTTCCTTTTCTGCCAAGGCCGGCAACTCCTTTGATTCTTTCAGATCATTCTCCTGAATGCTTTTAACTTCATTTGAGTAATTATTGACTTCACTGGATATTCCCTCCACGCTTTTTATTTCGTTACCTATACCGGAAACATCTTCACTCCCATTCTTAACTTCTGGTATACTGACTGCTGGCTTCCCTATATTCAAGTCGGGACTGTTGATGGACGGCTGATTGATGCCGGGCAATTCTATATTCTGAGGAAGACTTGTATTTATTCCGTGTACTGGGCTAACATCGCCACCTAAAGTACCAACACCCAATTCAGTACTTACTTCGTTTATTTTTGCCTGCTGCGCTTTAGCTTTCGCCTCAATAGATTTAATGGAATCAGCGGGAAGAACTTTACGAGCGGTGTCTGCTAAATTTACCGGTCTATGATTATGGATTGAAGAATATGTAGCGCCAATCTTCTTCAGTGAATCAACTCGATTTTGAATTTTATTGTTTAGGGCCACGGCCTTGTTTCTTGTTGAATCTGCCTTCTCCACCGCGCTGCTGCGAAGGCTATCCGCTGCATTCCCGTCTTTCAACTGTTGGGCAAACAGCGTGGAGTTTACGCACAGTAATATGACTAAAAATATAAGTTGTTTACAAAAATTCATTACAAAACCAAATGCTCGCTTTATACAGAAAAACTTTGTGCTTCATTTTTTTTGAAAGACCAATTCCAAAGAATCATCTTTCAAAGAATATATTCGTTAAAATGTAAATGATAACCTGACGGAACATCCGCCTGCGCTAAATTCAATAGATGATTAGCCAACGAAATAATGCCTTCCCTATTAGCAATAATATTTATTACTCCACCGTCAAACTTGGTTTCGATCTCAATACAAGCAATTTTTCATCTAGCCTGTACTTTTCCAGCTTTATGTCTTAGAAATAAAAATAAACCCCTGTACCCCTCTCTAACGCCTCTTTAAAGAGATTTGATATATTTTGTACTAACCGGCCGTTATTCTCAAAATTCTCTATTAGACTAAGAGCCCTTATCACCCTTTTAAGTTTATCTTCTTCTGTTACAGAATCATCTTCAAAATCGTCTATATTAGAATTTCCTTCGCGATTAATTAATTCAATGATTCCATTTTGATACATAAATTGGAATTCATCTTCTCCTATTGGTAATTCAATTAATTGACTCTTTGTTGCTTCATTAAAATCTAATGCTTCTTCCGCCCTTTTATCTTTAGGCACTGTTATTACTCTCTGCCTCATTGTTAATCTATATTATTGAAGTGAGTTACCTGGTTATATTCACCCTGACTTCTTCCTGAAATCTTTCCATTCATAACCGTATTATTAGGAATATTACCATTTAAATCTAGATATCTACGCTTACCT